>CANFIC010000026.1 GCA_947446685.1 Burkholderiales bacterium | reverse complement strand
GTGGCGCGCATGCCGCTGATGGTGACTGGCGGCATCAACCGCAAAGCAGTGGCCGAACAGGTCATCGCCAGCGGGGTGGCGATGGCGGGCCTTGCCACCGCCCTGGCGCTTGCCCCCAGGCTGCCGTTGGACTGGCGCGCAGGAAAGGACAGCAATCCTGCGCTGGCGCCGATCAAATGGAACAACAAGGTGCTGGCATCGCTGGCCCGCATGGCAGCAGTCAAGTTCCAGATGCGGCGCTTGAGCCATGGGCGCGCCGCGCAGCCCGGCGTGTCTGCCTTGTGGGCATTGATCGTCCAGCAAGTCATCACGGCCAGGCAAACAAAACAATACCGCCGGTGGATAGCCAGCCGCTCAGTCGCTGAATAAAGTCAGGCGGGCATTTGCCGTTCAGCTGACGATCACCACCGAGTGGCAATCTTCAATTGCGCCTGTAGCCCGCATGCGGCCGCAGGACGGAATGCGGGGATCGATGATGACAAAACTCCCCCCGCAATCCGCTGCGCTCCTTGGCGGGCTACTGCAAGCTCAATCCAGGTCTGGCAACGCAGCGCGAAGCGGCAGCATCAGGGCATTCTTCGCCGCTCGTCAGTAATTGATCTTCGCCACTGCACGTAACTGATCGGGTTTGGCCGTACCAAAACCGAAGAATTCAAGGTAGGCGGGGATCATCTCGAAAAGCATGTCCACGCCCAGTTGGATCCGACAGCCCTTGGCCTGAGCCGCAGCAAGCAACGGCGTCATGGCCTGGCGCATCACCACGTCGCCAACGAAAGTGCTTGGCGAAACTCGCGACATGTCAAAGGGCATTGGATCGCCCGCGTTCATGCCAAGCGGCGTGGCGTTGACGATCAGATCGAAACCTGCCGGGTCATTGGATCCCTGGCTGATGCGCAGGTCCGGGTAATGCTGCTGCAAGCGCCCGGCAAGGGCTGCCGTCGAACTGGCCTGCAGGTCGAACAACGCCAACTCAAGCACACCTGCCGCCGCCAGCGAGGCAGCAATGGCCGACCCAACGCCGCCACTACCTGACACGAGGGCCCTTTTTCCCTTCAGCGTCAGGCCCTTGTTCTTAACGCCGCGAACAAAACCCGTGCCATCGAACTGGTCCCCGAGCAAACTGCCATCGGGCCGCAACAGAATCGCGTTGCAGGCACCAGCCACCTGCGCCGTAGAGGTCAATTCATCAACCAGGTTTAGCGTGCTGACCTTGTGCGGCATGGTCACCAAAGCACCTCGCAGATTGGTGAACTTCCGCAAGGCCTGGACGGTGATGGCATAGTCTTCCGGTCGCATGCCCATGGGCACCACCACGGCATCGATGCCCTGTTGCTCGAACCAGGGGTTGTAGATCATCGACGACTTGAAAGTCTCGGTGGGATAGCCTAAATGCGCTATGAGTTGGGTACTGCCACTGATCACGGATTCATCCTCGTCAACATCTGCATTTCAAATGAACTACCTTGACCCATTGCCGCTGGTCACAGCTTCAATGCGCAGGCGCTCATACTCTTCAATTGGTACAGGCTTGGCCAAAGGGCTGCCGAGATCCTGCATCCGCACGCGATAGGTCTCCCGGGAACTCCAGGCCGCCAGCGCAGCGATCACGGTCACTCCAAAGGCAATTGAACCCACCGTCAGCGGGATGTTGTCTGACCCGGGAGGCGCGACCAGGGCGAACAATGCTGGCAGCATGGCCGTGACCATCGTGCCCAGATTCTGCGAAATCGCCATCGCCGACACCCGCGTACGGGTCGGAAACAGCTCCGGGTAGAAGCTCGGGTAAACGGCGTTGTAGCCTTGATAGACCAGGCCCCACATCAGCAGCGACAAGGCCACGGCCAGCGGCACATTCCTGATGCTGATCGCATACAGGTAAGCGAAGGAGAGCAGGCCTGCAACCAGCGATCCGACGATCAGCGGGGGGCGCCGGCCGATCTTGTCCGACAGATTGCCGACGAAAGGCATCACCAACACAGCAAGGCAATTGCCAAGCACCGGAATCCAGAGGTAGATCGACTTGTCAAAACCGATACCGTAGCTGGCCTGCACGGCGTAGGCTGCCCCGAATATCGTGGTGACAACGGGTATCACATTCATCAAAGCCATGCAGATCACGCGCAGCATGTCGCGCCAACTGTCCTTGACGGCTTGGACAACCGGCGCCTTCGGAACCTGGCTCAGGTTGCCTTCTTCGACAAAGACCTGTGTCTCGGCAACTTCACGGCGGATGTAATAACCCGCAAAGATCACTACAAAGCTGAGCAGAAACGGAACCCGCCAACCCCAGCTCATGAAATCTTCCTTGGGAAGAAAGGTGGCAAGCGGCAGAAAGACCGCCGCCGCCAGGATCTGGCCCGCCTGCACGCCCTGAGAAGTGAAACTGGCGAAGAAGCCGCGCCGGCCGAATGGTGCATGCTCAAGAATCATGGCGCTCGCGCCGGAAATTTCACCGGCCACGGCAAAACCCTGGATCAGCCGCAGTACAACCAGCATGACCGGCGCCAGCATGCCTACCTGTTCGTAGGTCGGCAGCAATCCGACCAGCATGGTGGAAAACCCCATCAGCAGCATGCAAAGCACCAGCACCTGCTTGCGGCCATGGGTGTCACCCCAATGACCGAGGAAGATGGCGCCGATCGGCCGCGCCAGGTAGCCCACCCCGTAGGTGGCCAGCGAAGCGACGATGGCCATCTTGGCGTTGCCAGCTGGGAAGAACAACTGCGGAAACACCAATGATGCCGCGGTCGCATAGATAAAAAAGTCGTAATACTCCAGCACCGAGCCAATCCAGCCACTGGCGGTGGCCTTTCTTGTCTGTTGTCGAGCAATGGATCCGGTCTCTGTGGCTGTGCTCATGGCGGCGCTGGTCCTGGCATCAATGTTGTGGTGGGCGAATGGCTGGGCAAGTCAAGCTGCCGAGCGTAATCTCATCGCACCCGGCAAAGGCACCGTGCGTTGCAGCACTTCCTCAGCCAACCACAATGCGCTGGCCTGCGCACGCTGAGCCACATAGGGCAGGGGCAGTTGCTGATAGTCGTCATTGAAGACTTCGAAGCTGTAGTCGCCGCGATAGCCCAAGAGGTCGAGTTTTCGCACCAGCATGGCCAAGGCCTGGCTGTGAACTCCTTCGCCAGGAAAGACCCGGAAATGCCGCGCCGTCTCCATTCGTTCCTGCGGCGTCGGGGTTTCCTGCCACATGAAGTCGGACAATTGCACCAAGTAGATCTTGCCCGGGTCGATATCGTCCAGAAGCTCCAGCGCCGTATTGGTGGCGAAGATGTGATACGAATCGATACCGACGCCGAGGTTTGGAAAGTCGGCCTCCTCCACCGCATCCCAGGCGGTATGGACTTCGTTGATGTGACGGCCCCAGGACAGTCCCTCATAAGCGACCTTGATGCCATGCGGCAGAGCCAGCATGGCCAGCTTGCGCAGGTCACGCACGATGGCCTTCTTGTCGCCGCTGGCATGCTCGGATGTCGAACTGCAGGCAAGCAGCACTTTTGCACCCAGCGCTTGCGCCATCATGATCATCTGCTTTCCGATGTCGACCTTGTAGTCATGCAGATGCCCCACCAGGCCTTCGAAATCGCGCAAGACCTGGAAGCCGGTGACCCTCAGGCCGCTGGCGCGTACAACCGCCACCGCCGCGTCGATGCCCTGGGGATGCCCGACGATGTCCCGCGCAGCCAGCATGATCTGGCCAAAGCCCGCGCCCTTGACGGCCGCCAGTTTCGATTCCAGCGTCCCGGCCAAGGTGATGGTGTCCATGCCGAAATCGGCAATGTAAGAATTTGAAGGAAGGGCTGTTCTCAGGCGATTCATGGCGGCCCCGGTTCAGCGTGGATCGCACACGAGTTCGAAACTCGGACCTTGATCGCTGGGCAGGGTCAAGGCGCCGCGCGTGCCGCTGCGCACGCCGCCAGATGCCGACTCGGCGAACTCCACACCGCGATCCTGCAGGGTCTTCACCGTTGCCAGCACGTCGGAGGTGCCGAATGCAACACGTTGCAGCAACTCTTCCCGGAACGCGGCGGGCGAATCGAAGGGCGGCTCGATCAATTGCCAATAAAGCTTTCCACAGGGGCTGGCCAGGATGCAGCCCTTGGGCAGCACGCCAAAGCTCTTGTCAGCTGGAAGCTCGGTGAAACCGAACAGCTCGCCATAGAAGGCAATCCAGTCCGCCATGCGGTCGAGTTCGACATACTGGACCAGGCCGAACAGATGCAGACCGGCGATGGCAGGCGGGTACTTCTCCAGCGTCGGGATGGGCACGAAGTCAACGTCGTAGATGGAGAACTCGGCATGCCGATCAACGAAGAAAATTCGGCTGGTCCCGACACCGTGAATGGCCGGTATGTTCAGCTCCATCACTTCGACATTGGTCGGCACGGCCCAGGCACCCAACTCAATGACGCGTTGATAGGCCCTGGCGGCATCACGCACCCGGAATGCCACGGCCGAGATGCTGGCCTTTTCGGCCAGCGCCGGGGCTTCGGGCGGGCGATGCGCATTCACGATGACGTTGATGTCGCCCTGGCGATAGAGCATGACCTCCCGCGAGCGATGCCGGGCAATTGGCCGAAAGCCCAGCTTCTCCAGGCTCTGTCCCAAAGTCTGCGGCTTGCAAGTGACGTACTCGATGAACTCGATACCCTGCAGGGCCAAGGGATTGGGCAGATCACCAAGTGCTTCGCGGTCAGCGGCGGTAGGCAGGGTCATGCGGACCTTCTCCTTGCAGTCTCGGGTGTCCGAACAGTTCAGCGCCCCAGGTGCTTGTCGTAGAAACGGGCCGCGATCTGGTACAGATCCTGCGATTCCGGATAGTCAGGATTGGTCATGAAACCGTGCCCCAGGCCGTCATATATCAGCAGGTCAGATTCAACCCCGGCACGCAGCAGGCGCCGATGGCCATAGGCCGCCGAGCTCATGGCGAAGTCGCGTGTGGCCGTGGCAAACAATGTCGGCGGGAACCTGGCCAGCACCTTCAGATCGTTGGCCGGCGACACAGCAGGATCATTGACGTCGACGGAATCGAGGTAGCTCGGGCCTGCCTGTTGCGCCATCGGCGCCACCATCGTCATGCCGGTGAAGACGGCCGAATCGCCCTCCATCCACTTGGCACTCAGGCCCGCACAGTAAACGCCCATGGCGCCCGGAATCGGCAAGCCGGCCTTCAACGCCGCAGCGACGGTCTGCGTGACCAGGCTGCCGCCGGCCGAACAGCCGACAAAGCCGATATTGGCCGGCTTGTAGTCCTTCAGAACGGCCTTGTAGACCTTGGTGAAGTCCTCGGTAGCGGCCGGAAATTTGTATTCCGGCCCCTGGCGGTACAGCAGGCTGATGACCTTGAACTTGCCGACCGCAGACACTGGAATGCTGATCAAGAGACCGTTGGCGCGAATCCCGGTGCGGAACCCGCCGCCGGGCGCGTTGATCATGATGCGGTTCTTGTTGGCCTCGGGCACACCGCCCTTGGGCGTGATGATGGCCACCGAGATGCCATCAATCATTGACTCCTCGACATCGACCGGATGCAACTCGCGCATATGGGCGACATTGGGTGCCAGCGTGAGGTTCATGCGGCGGCGCAGTTCGGCCATGTCCTCGACCTTGGGCTGAGGCGCGGCCCCCGGGCCTTCGGTCGGACGGGCCCGGCGCAGGATCGCCTTCGATTCCTCGCTCAGGATATTGGACGGTGGAATCCGGGCATTCTCGACCCGGACTGTCAGGTCGGCTTCGATGCTGACCTGAGGCGCAGCCGTCTGGGCCTGCGCGGAAAGACACCCGGCAGCCAGGAGCAGGGTTCCCAGCAAAATTTTCTTCATGGACTTGCCCTTCTCTTGGTGCCTGGGGTGAATGGTCAAACTCAGAACTTGTAGCGGGCGCCGACGTTGTAGCTGCGGCCCAGAATGTCGTAGACCGAGGTCAGCGTCAGGTTCTGGTTGCCGGGCACCAAGGCCGGATCCCGGTTCAACAGATTGGTGATGCCGGCGCGGAGCTCCAGGTTCTTCGAATAGCCATAGCGCAGGCTCAGGTCGAACTTGTCGTACTTCTCGACACCTGCGGCCGGGCTGGCCGGACGTGTCACCGAGGTCACGTCCTTCATGGCCGGCAGGTGGTGCCAGTGCAGGCTGGTCGTGACCGCCCCGACCGTGTAGCGGAAGGTCGTGTCCGACTGCCAAGTCGGGATAATGACGGTACCAATCGTGCCCTTGAAGTCCTGCGCCGCATCGCCCGGCAATGCCTGCGATACATAGTTGCGCAGGTAACTCATCACGGTGGTTACGCCAAATGAACCCGATCCCTCGGACAGGCCCATTGCCGAGAGCTTGAAACGCCAGTCAAGTTGCAGGTCAACGCCCGAGGTCTTGAGCGTACCCAGATTCAGATAAGGCGCCGCCACCTGGGTTAGCAAGCCATTGGCATCCCGAGAGATCAATGCACAGAACGGGCTGCTGGTCGAATAAGTCGGGTTCGAGCCGTCGAGGTTGTAGCACTTGTTCAGCGCCGATGCCGCAGGTACCGGTGAGATCGTGTCCTTGATGTTGATGTCATAGAAGTCGATCGAGCCCGATACATCCGCGAACAGCGGATTCGAGAACTTCGGCGTAAAGGCCAGACCCAGCGTCTTGGTATCGGCGACTTCAGGCTTCAGGTTCAGGTTGCCGCTCGACAGCGTCGAGGTAGCCACCGTCGGGAAGGTATAGCTATCGACGACATTGGCCGGCACGCCGGTGGCGATGCACAGCGCGCGCAGGGCTGCCGCGTTGACGCCGGTGCGGGCGCTGGTGCGGCTGTCACAGGGCTCGCCGCCCGAAGGGGGGCTGCCGAACTGCACCTGTGCACCGGTCGCTGCGCTGAACAACTCACCGATATTCGGCGCCCGGCTGGCATGCTGGATGCCACCACGCACCAGCCAGTTCTTCACCGGCATCCACTCGGTCTCGACCTTGTAGGTGCCAGTCGAGATGCCGGTGTTGTACTCCGAATGGCGGTAACCCGGCGTGACCGTCAGCGACTTCACCATAGGCAGGTCACGCAGCAGCGGCACCCGCAGTTCCAGCGCCACCTCCTTCACATCGGTCGCGCCGGACGAGCGCTGCGAGGCGATCACGGCTTCCAGATTCTGGGCCGCCAGTTGCGAGTCAGGGATGTAGAGGTAAGTGTTCTTGCGGGTATTGACCGAAGTCGAGAACTGCACCTCGCCGGCCGGCAGGTTGAACAGCGTACCCTGCAGGCTGGCCTCGGCGATCCGCTGGGTCAGCGTTTCAGTGCTGATCGCGCTGGTCGTCAGGTAGCTGCGGCAAGCCGCCGACATCGACAGCGAGTTGGCAATCCCGAAGGGGTTGAAGCCACCCGCGCAGATCGACTTGCCACCATCCGCCGCGCTGAGCAACTCCTGGACGCGCGAGCTCAGCACCGCGTTGTTCATCGTCTGTTCATGGGCGCTGCGATCGGATGAAACATAGGCGTCCCAGGTCCAGTCCTTGTAGGGCAGATTGCCACGCATGCCGACGATCAACTGATCGGTGTTGTAGCTTTCATCCCAGTTCTTGGCCGGAACGCCAACGAAGCGCGTATTCCAGAGGAAGGGCGCCGTCGCATTTCCGCGCGTGGCCAGGATGGCCTTGAGGTCGGCCGGCACGAACGGGTTTGTGACCGGCACCATGGTGGCGCCGCCCAGGCCGAACTGTGTCAGGCTGCCGCCGGAGTTGGTGTTGACGTTCTGGTGCGTGTGCAGCAGTTGCGCATAGGCCGTCAGGTCGGGCGTCAGCGAGAACTCGAGCTTGTCGAAAATATTCTCGCGACGCATTGCGTTGACCAGGTCACCCTGAGGCAGCACCGGCATGCGCACATTGCCGGCGACGATCGCGTAGCCATTGCTGACCGGACCCAGGTAATTGGTCGCGCCGGTCTGGCTGAACAGGGTTCCGTTGTCATTGAAGCCGAGGTTGTTGGTGCGCGGGACAGTGGAAGTCACGCCGTATTTGGCGAAGACGCTGTCGATCGCAGCCTGGGTCGGCAGATTGCTGGCCGAGGGCACATAGGTACTGGTGCCGATGAAGCCGGACGGCACGCCAAGGGCGAAGAACGGGCGCTTCATGCCTTCAAGACGCGAGCGGTAGTCAGTACCGATGGACAGCACATTGTGGCCACGACCGTCGGCAAACTTGCCGCCCGCCACAATCGAAGCACCCGAGGTAGCGTGGTCGCTCTTCTCGGTGTTGCCGTACTGGACATCCAGCGTCAAGCCCTCAAATTTCTTGATCGACTTGAAGTTGACGACGCCCGACATGGCATCGGATCCGTAGACTGCCGAGGCGCCACCACTGATCACTTCGACGCCGTCGATGATGCTCGGCGGAATGATGTTGATGTCCACCTGCCCGAAAGAACTGGCCATCGGCAGCCGTTTCCCGTCCAGCAGGACCAGATTGCGGTTGTCGCCCAGACCGCGCAGATTCAGCGTGGCACGTGCCCCCGTGCCTTGCCCACCGGTGCTCTCGGTGCCGGCAGGCTGGAACTGGGGCAGGTTGTTCAGCGTTTTTTCGACCGCGACGTTGCCGCTTTCCTCGAAAGTCACTTTGGATGTGATGACGATCGGACTGGCCGAGTCCAGCGTCAGCGTGGCGATTTTCGAGCCGGTGATGACCACGGCCTCCATCTTCTGCGCGACCGGCGCATCAGCAGGAGGGGCGGTCTGAGCGTGCGCCGCCGCCATTGAAATGAGGGCCAGCGCCATGCCTTGAGCAATGGGCGTCAATTTCAGAAATGCGTTGATGTGCCTGCTGGGCATGTTTGTCTCCTGGGTTGCTTTGACGGTGAACCTTGATGATTCCCTGCGTCAGATTTTAAATCAACTAGTTAGTTGATATCTACCCGGGTTTACCTTAGCTTGCACCCATGTTTTTTATTCAACCAACTGGTTATCCTACGTGTTTTCAAGTCGACGCAGACTCAGCGAACTTGTCAGGCCGCGCTAGATTCAAGATCAGCCGAGTGACCAAGACCAACAGGAGACGATCCATGAAGTCAAACCTTTTCGGCGCAGCCGCCCGAATTATGGCGCTCTGCGCCCTGCTCATATCGCAGGTCCAGGCGGCGCCACGCGCAACCATTGCCATCGACGCAGGACGGATCGACGGCGTGACCCTGGCATCCGGCGTGCAAGCCTATTTCGGGATTCCCTATGTGGCCCCGCCGGTTCGCGATCTCCGCTGGAAGGCACCACAACCTGTCGCGCCCTGGGCTGGCGTTTTTCATGCAGACCGCAAGGGCGCGGAGTGCATCCAACTGCTGCGCCGCAAGGACATCAACCATTATTTTGGCGAAGAAGCCACCAGCGAGGACTGCCTGTTCCTGAATGTCTGGGCCCCGGCCAAGGCCAAGCCGGGTGCCAGCTTGCCGGTAGTCGTCTTCATCCATGGCGGTGGCTTCACGCTGGGCTCCAGCGGCATGGCCCTCTACGGTGGCGAGAACGTGGCGCGCAGCAACGGCGCCATCTTTGTCAATTTCAACTACCGCGTCGGTATCCTGGGCTTCCTCGCCCACCCGGAGCTGAGCGCCGAGTCACCCCACCACGCCTCGGGCAACTATGGCTTTCTGGATCAGGTGGCCGCGCTCGACTGGATCCAGCGCAATATCGCCCGCTTTGGCGGCAACCCCGACAACGTGACCATCACGGGCCAGTCGGCGGGTGGCGGCTCTGTGCTGGCCCTTGTCGCCAGCCCCTTGGCCAAGGGGAAATTCCACCGCGCCGTGATCATGAGCGGCGGCGGGCCGGGAAACAACTACCCGAGCTTGGCCGAGTCCGAGAAAACAGGGCTGGAAGCACAGGCGGCATTGGGCGAAACGTCGATCGCCGCGATGCGCCAGTTGCCGGCTGACCGGGTGTTCTCGATCCAGCGCGATTTCCAGTTCGGCCCCTCGGGTTCGGTCTCGGTCCGTCCCAATATCGACGGGCATTTCTTGCCCGACCAGATCGGCGCCATCTTTGCCGCGGGCCGCCAGAACGATGTGCCGACCATTGCCGGACTGACCGCCGACGACATCAGCAGCAGCACGCTGCAGAAGGTCACGACGCTGGCGCAATTCCATATTGAAGCGCGAGCCGCTTATGGCGAGAACACCGAGCTGTTCCTGAAGCTCTACCCGGCGGCCAATGACGAAGAGGCCAGCCGCATGGGACGCCTGTCGGCTCGCCACGCGGTCATGGAGAAAGGCGCCAGAGCCTTGGGGCTCGCGCAGCGCAGCAGCGGCAAGGCACCGTTCTACATGTACGTGTTCTCGCATGCCCATCCGATCAACCCGGCGGCTCGCCCGTTCGATAACCCGACCGGGGCTTATCACACATCGGATGTGCCCTTTTGGTTCCAGACCCAGGACGCACTCAATCTGTTCCGTCCGACTCGGCTCTGGAACGGCTATGACCGCGAACTGGCAAACCGGATGACGCAAAGCCTGCTGGCCTTCGCGCGCAGCGGCAATCCAGCGACCCAGTCAATGGCCTGGCCCCAGTGGAGCATCGACAACCCTCGCCATCTGGACCTGGGAGACCGCGTCAGCGTCGAACAGCAGAACAGCGATCAGATGAACTTCCACAAACTGCCGGCGCAATATCTCCGGCCGGGCATGGCGCCCTTGCGCACCACAAGGGACTAGGCAGGGATGGAAGCGATGAGTGAGCAAAAAACCTTCTCTCGCCGCCAGGCGCTGTTCGCCTTGCTCTCACCCATGGCAGGGTCCGACGCGCTGGCGCAAACGCCTGCCTATCCACCCGGCGACCCGGCCTTGGCCGCAGCCAGCGCAGGCGTCCCGCTCGCGCTGCCGCGAACCGAGTTCGTCTACGAGGCGCTGGTCGAGCTGGCACCGATGCTGCAGCTGGGCCGCTCGCCTTTTGGCGATCGAAGGATGGTGCCCATTACCGGCGGCCGCTTCGAAGGCCCCGGACTTGCAGGCAAAGTACTGCCCGGCGGCGCCGACCGACAACTGGTCCGCAACGATGGCGCGCTAGCGCTGGACGCAATCTATGAGTTGCAGACTGACGATGGCGTCATCATTTCGGTCCGCAACCGGGTATTGACACGTCAACCCAAGGAGCCTGCGGGCGCCGCCCGCTACGCATTCTCGACATTGGAGATCACGGCCCCCGAAGGCCGCTACGGCTGGCTCAACGACTGGGTCTTTGTGGGAACCTTGCACAGCCAGCAGCCACGGCCTGCCGTGCTGATCCGGGTCTACCGCTTGCTGGCGGGCGTTTGAGCGCGATGACGACATTTGATCGCGCAACCGGGATTCGATGACAGCCTTCCGTCAAGCGAGCTGGCATGACCCTCCATTTTCTTCGGAAATCCACCGATGCGGCACATCGGCGCAAGGCATGACCGCGCGCGCCCGGCCTGATTTTCCGGCCGGGCCGAATGCAGCATATTCGCCGCCAGAAACACCAATTGGCAGCGGCCCCTTTCCATCTGTCATGCTGGCCGAACCCACCGTGCCGAGCCACACCATTTGCCGTCCAAGCCAGCTCGCGGCTCTGCACCCAGCCTGACTGGCATGTCAGGAAGAAACTGGTCGATTGAGCATTGGCCGGATCCAGCCTGACCTGAGGGCCAGCGCGGCCGTCGTCCGACTGCTGCTGATCGAATGCCCATGCAAGCCGCTTGATCCTGCCCGGGGTCGGCCCAGCCGCCGACTCTTCGCTGGTCCGTGCTAGTCCGGGCGCACCGAACGCAGAATCATCTCGACCACCGCCTTCCTGCGTTCCGCATGCACGGCAGGCGCAGTGAAATTACGATCGAAGATGAAGCTGAACGTATGCTGGTTCGACACGTTGTAGAAGGACAGCGCGCTGATTGACATGTGAAGGTCGACCGGATCAAGGTCGGTGCGGAATACACCTTCGGCAATTCCCCGCTTGCAAAGCTCGTCCAGCAGCTCGATTGCCGGCCGATTGATGCCCTTCAAATCCGGAATTTTTCGAACATACCCGCCAAGATGTATGTTCTCGGTCATCACCATCCTGACGAATTCAGGATGCTGAGCGTGATGGTCGAAAGTAGACTCAATGATCGTCCGCAGCGCATCGAGCGCATACAGTTTCCCGAGATGGAATTCGGACTCGATCTGCCGGAAGCGCCGATAGCTTTCTTCCAGTGCGGCAATGTACAAGCCCTCCTTGCCACCGAAGTAGTAATAGATCATCGACTTGTTGGAGCCGGTTTCGCTGGCGATCTGGTCGATCCGGGCACCGCTCAGCCCGTAACTCGAAAACTCCTGGATGGCCACGTTGAGAATCTTCGCCCGCGTGCCGTCTTCATCCTTCGCACCGCGCGGTGCCTTGACGGTTTTCGTCGATGCTGCCTTCTTGGTTGTGGTCACTTTCGCATTCATACCGATGATCGTACTCTACCGCCCGTGGACAGCAATTGAATCGGGCTTGCCCTGCATAGAACCCGGTCACGCAGGACGCACCCATCGCCAACCGGGCAGCGCAGTAGCAAGGATTCGCTGATCAGTACAATCGGCATCAGTTTCCCCTGGGCAAATCGAGGACAAAACCCTCACACAACCGGTGCATCATTGCCCGGTTTCGCTTTTTGCCTGTCCGGTCTCGCATGGTGCGGATCCGGCACTTTCGCGCTGCCAAGATTGGGCAAGATAGTGCATAAGGGGTTGATTTCAAAGGATTTTTCATGAGTTTGCAATGCGGTATCGTCGGCCTGCCCAATGTCGGCAAGTCCACGCTTTTCAATGCGCTGACCAAGGCCGGCATCGCGGCGGAGAACTACCCCTTCTGCACCATCGAACCCAATGTGGGCATCGTCGAGTTGCCTGATCCACGCTTGGCCGAGCTGGCCGTGATCGTCAAGCCCGAGCGGGTGCTGCCGGCCGTGGTCGAGTTCGTCGACATCGCCGGCCTCGTTGCCGGGGCTTCGAAGGGCGAAGGTCTGGGCAACAAGTTCCTCTCGCATATCCGCGAGACCGACGCGATCGTCAATGTCGTGCGCTGCTTTGAAGATTCGAACGTGATCCATGTCAGCGGCCGGGTCGATCCGATCTCCGACATCGAAGTGATCCAGACCGAGCTTTGCCTGGCTGACCTGAGCACGGTCGAGAAGAGTCTGCACCGCTACAACAAGGTGGCGCGCTCGGGCAATGACAAGGAAGCGATGGCTCTGGTCAAGGTGCTGGAGAAATGCCAGGAAGCGCTGGACCAGGCCAAGCCGGTGCGCGGCGTCGATTTTTCCAAGGAAGAACTGGTGCTGGTCAAGTCGCTGTGCCTGATCACCGCCAAGCCGGCGATGTTCGTCGGCAACGTGGCTGAAGACGGCTTCGAGAACAACCCGTTTCTGGAGCGCCTGCGCGAATATGCCGCGGCGCAGAACGCACCGGTCGTGGCCATCTGCGCCAAGACCGAGGCTGAACTGGCCGACATGGAAGATGAAGACCGGCTGATGTTCCTGGCCGAGATGGGCCAAACCGAGCCGGGCCTGAACCGGTTGATTCGCGCCGCGTTCAAGCTGCTGGGCTTGCAGACCTACTTCACCGCCGGCGTCAAGGAAGTGCGCGCCTGGACCATCCCGATCGGCGCCACCGGCCCGCAAGCCGCGTCAGCGATCCACACCGATTTCGAGCGCGGCTATATCCGCGCGCAGACGATCGCCTACGAGGATTTCATCACCTACAAGGGCGAGCAAGGCGCCAAGGATGCCGGCAAGATGCGCGCCGAAGGCAAGGATTACATCGTCAAGGATGGCGACGTGCTGCATTTCCTCTTCAACGTCTGATTCAGGGCAAACAGCAGCTCAGCGCTCGCTGGCCTGCTGCTGCTCGCGCCACAGCAAGTAGGACTTCAACACAGCCAGCAGACTGACGCCAACGGTCAGCCCGGCGATCCACAGCCCCTGCCAGGGCTGCAGCGCCGGCACGAAGGCGCCGCTGGTGATGGCCAGCCCTGCCACCACCAGCGCACGACCGCCGAAGCGATGGGTCTTGTCCCAGACGCGCTCGTCGGCAATCGTCCATGGCGTGCGGATACCTACCGTGTAGTTCCAGCGCAGCTTGCCCATCGCGTTGCCGATCGTCATCAGCAGCAAGCCGACCGCAATCGGCATGACGATGGCCACCGGTGCCGCCAAGCCCAGCGCGCTAGCCAGAATCATCGCGTGCGCAGCGAACAGCACCGCGACGGCGCCGATCCAGACGGCAGCGTAGGCTGTCGCCGAGCGCAGCAGATTGGCACCAAGCGGGTCGACCACAGGCAACTTCAGCATCAGCAGCCAGACGAGGGCGGCAAGGCCAGGCGTCAGTAGCAGCCCGACCGCCGCCGGGGCCCAACCGTCAGCCGCTCCGCTGGCGTTGAAATGAATCGGGACCTGCGCGTCGGCAGGCAGCAGCGCCAGCGTCCACAACGAGGCGCCAAGCATCAGTACGACCAGGGTCGCCGAAGTCCATGCAGCACGGGAATTGAACATTTCATGTCTCCTTGGGTTGGGTGGCACGGCCTGGCGCCTTGCCGATGCCGAAGAAATCGGCAAAACCGAGCAGCGCTTCTTCAAGCACCGAGACGTTGAGCCGGTAGGTGATGGTGGCGCCGCTCTTCTCGGCAAGCACAAGATCCGCTTCGCGCAAAATAGCGAAATGGCCCGACAGCGTCGGCTTGGACAACTCGAAATGCCCGGAGCAAGCTGCATGACGGGCCCTCCAGGCAGTGATGTCGCTTGCATTATGATACCAATATTTGATACCATAAAGCCATGAAGCGCAAACACCAGCGGACGCTGGAACTGATCTATGCCCGGCCTGTATCGGCAAATATCCGTTGGGCCGACATTGAGGTCTTGTTCATCGAGTTGGGTGGGCAAATTTCAGAGCGTGAAGGATCGCGGGTGTTGGTGCGTTTATTCAACGAACGGCGAGTGTTTCACCGTCCGCATCCTGAGCCGACGACGGATAAAGGGGCGGTCGAAGCAATTCGAAAATGGCTGGAAGAGAACGGAGTGAACCCATGAAATCCGAACGCAGCGGAGTTTCAAAGCGGGCTGATGCCCGCAGTGGCGGGCGTTATGCCGGCACCAATACCATGTCGATCAACGGCTATCAGGCGGTGATCGCGTTCGACCCGGACCTCCAGATGTTCCGGGGGGAATTCGTGGGGCTCAACGGCGGTGCCGATTTCTATGCCAAGGATGTCGATGGCTTGCGTCGTGAGGGGGAGATTTCTCTCAAGGTGTTCCTTGATGCATGCGCCGAGGATGGGGTCGAGCCGCGCAAGCAATTCTCCGGGAAATTCTCTCTACGGGTTGATCCGGCTACGCACGAAGCCGCCGCCATCGCCGCCGCTGCGCAAGGCCAGAGTTTGAATCAGTGGGCGACCGAAGCGATTCGACAGGCAGCATTGGCGGGCTGATGGCCAGGCACGATGAGGAAACCGGGTGCGAAATGAACATGAGAAATCAATAGGCCCGCAAAAACGGGACTTGGAACCATCACCATGGGCGGCCGTTCGGTTGCCGCCCCGAGGCCTTGCGATCGCTGAACGCCTTACTTGATTTCGCCCATGCTGGTAAGCACGGTGTCGAGGCGTTTGGTGTCTTCGACGATGAAGCGCGCAAAGTCGTCCGAGTCGAGGTACTGGACCGGCGTGTTCAGCGCGGCCATCGAGGACTTGAAGATGCTGTGGCTTGAGGCTTCCTTGACTGAGGCGCGCAGACGGTTGACGATAGGCTCGGGCGTGCCGACTGGAACGAACAGCCCGGTCCAGAGGTAGAACTCGCCATTGAAGCCCTGCTCGGCGGCGGTCGGCACATCAGGCAGGGAAGGCACCCGGTCACGGCTCATCGACGCCAGGATGCGCAGCTTGCCTGCGGCGATCTGCCCGGCAATCGCACCCGGGGTCTGCATGGTGGCGTCCACATGCCCGGCGATCAGGGCATTGATCTGTTGCCCGCCACCCGAATAAGGCACATGGACCATGCTCAGGTTGGCCGCATGGGCGAGGATTTCCATCGCTACATGGGTCGTGCCGTAGAGGCCGGAGGTGCTGTAGGAGATGGTGCCAGGTTTGGCGCGCACATCGCGGACGAAATCGGCCAGCGTCTTCCAGCGGCTCTCGGTGCGCACCGCCAGCACCGTCGGGTCGGCTGTGAGCCGCGCGATCGGCTTGAACTGGTTGACCTGGAACGACGACGGCCGCCCGCTGATCCGGTCTGAAATCGGGATCGAGATCATGCTGGGCAAGGCCATCATCAGCGTGTAGCCGTCGGGCTTGGCCTTGGCTGCAGCGGCCATGCCGATGGCACCGCCAGCGCCGCCCTTGTTCTCGATCACGAGGCTCTGACCAAGGTTGACTGCCATCGCGGCCGCCAAGGGCCTGGCCGTCACGTCGGAGACGCCGCCCGGAGTGAAGGGCACGATGACGGTCAGCAACCGGTCTGGAAAGGTCTGCGCCAAGGCACCAACGGTGGTGAGCGTAGCGGCAATGGCGATGACGACGCCGGCCAAGTTCTTCAAATTCATCTTGTCTCCGATTCGACGACTTTGGAATCAAGCGCCATCATGCCACTTGGCGCGGTCCGGACCCGCGTGAAAACCCGGTTTTCTCCGGTTCCGCTGAAGAATCGGTCGAAATGGCCCGGCCTCCAAAGCAGCATCTGCCGGGCTTCACGCGCCTCAATCACCCCCGACCCTGCCGGCTGATTGACCCAACTATTGGCAGTCTTCACCAGAGAGTGCTAACATCTTTTTTGTTGGACCGAAAGGTTCGTAATGGAGAGCATGTCGATGTCTGTTACCAATGCTATGACGGTACGCGACCCCTGGTCGATGGTGCCCTCTCTGGGCAATCTGGATGCATATATCTCGGCCGTGAATCGCCTGCCTTTGCTGACGCTCGAAGAAGAGCAAGCGGCTGCAAAGAGTCTGCGCGAAACCGGCGATCTGGCGGGCGCCGGGCGCTTGGTGCTGTCGCACCTGCGACTGGTCGTATCGATTTCTCGGCAATATGCCGGTTACGGTCTGCCGCAAGGCGACCTGATCCAGGAAGGCAATGTCGGCCTGATGAAGGCGGTCAAGCGCTTCGACCCCGATCAAGGCGTGCGCCTGGTCAGCTATGCGATGCATTGGATCAAGGCCGAGATCCATGAATACATTCTGCGCAACTGGCGCATGGTCAAGGTCGCCACGACCAAGGCGCAACGCAAGCTGTTCTTCAATCTGCGCTCGATGAAGCACAACATGAAGGAGAGCCAGGCCGACGACATGACGCACCGGATGAGCCTCAGCGAAGCGCAGTTGGAGCAGGTGGCCAGCACGCTGAATGTCAAGCGCGAAGAAGTGCTCGAGATGGAAACGCGCATGTCGGGTGGCGATGTGGCGCTGGAGCCGCAGTCGGATGACGACTTCGAAGGCTATGCGCCGATCGCCTATCTGGCCGACGAGACCCAGGAACCGACCAGGGTGCTGGAAGCCCATGCGCGTGATGACCTGGCAAGCAACGGCATCCTTCGCGCGCTGGAAGGGCTGGATGAACGCAGCCGCCGCATCGTCGAGGAGCGCTGGCTGAAGGTCAACGACGACAACTCGGGCGGCATGACCCTGCATGAGTTGGCGGCCGAATATGGTGTCTCAGCCGAGCGGATCCGGCAGATCGAAGTTGCGGCGATGAAGAAGATGCGCAAGACCCTGGCGCCGGCCTGAGCTGGCACTGAACTGATCACAGCCCCTGGCAAGCGCCCGGGGCTTTTTTTATTCCGGCTCAGCCCGGTTCCTTGAGCAGCAATTTGATGTCGTCAGCCATGGCCTGTGCGCCCGAGCCGTAGCGAACGAAGACGCGCACATGGCCCTGTTTGTCGAACAAGAAGCTGGCCGCGGTGTGGTCCATCGTGTAGCTGCCGGGCGCCTTTCCGGGCGCTTTGGCGTAATAGACTTTGAACTCACGCGCCGCTTGCTGGGTCTGGCTCTCGCTGCCGCGCAGAGCGACAAAGCTCGGGTCAAAGCTCGACAGGTAGGCCTTGAGCAGCGGCTCGGTGTCGCGCTCGGGGTCGACGGTGACGAAGATGCCCTGCACCTTCTCGCCATCAGCACCGAGCGAGCGTTTGACTTCAGCCAGTTCGGCCAAGGTCGTCGGGCAAACATCAGGGCATTGGGTATAGCCGAAGAAGATCACCAGCACCTTGCCCTTGAACTCTGCCAGGTTACGGGCGCGGCCGTCCTGGTCGGTCAAGTTCAGGCTCTGCGCATAAGCAGCCCCGGTCAGGTCGACGCCCTTGAAGGCCGGTTTGGGCGCGCCGGCCAGCCAATCGCATCCGGACAAGCCGAGGCCCGCAGCCAGGGACAGCGTCATCAGAGAACGTTTATTCATGTCTCATCCTGTCCAAGGCAGCAGGTAATGATCGAGCAGCAGCGCTGCAAACAGCAGCGACAAATGCAGGATCGAAAAGCGAAAGGTAGCACGGGCGAGTTCATCGGAGTAATTGCGCCAGAGCTTCCAGGCGTAAGCGCAAAATCCCAGGCCCAGCAGCACCGCGCTGACCAGATAGAGCCGCCCGCTCATGCCGGTCAAGAAAGGCAAGAGCGTCGCGGCCAGCAAAATCCAGGTGTAGAGAAACACCTGCAAGCGGGTGAACTCCGAGCCATGGGTCACCGGCAGCATCGGCAGACCGGCCTTGCGGTATTCCTCGGTGCGGTAAAGCGCCAGCGCCCAGAAATGCGGCGGCGTCCAGAGAAAAATGATCAGACACAGCAGCAGCGCCTCCGGTCCGACATCGCCGCGCAATGCGGCCCAGCCGAGCACTGGTGGCATCGCGCCCGAGGCGCCGCCGATGACGATGTTCTGCGGCGTCAGTGGTTTCAGGATCACCGTATAAATCACCGCATAGCCGATGAAAGTGGCAAATGTCAGCCACATCGTCAGCGGGTTGACCCAGAACCACAACAAGGCCATGCCAGCGCCGCACAGGACGGCAGAAAAGCTCAAGGTCTGGATGCGGCTGAGTTCACCCTTGGCGGTAGCGCGCCAGGCAGTGCGCTTCATTTTCGCGTCGATCTGCTGTTCGACCAGGCAGTTGAAGGCGGCAGCGGCGCCCGCCACCAGCCAGATGCCGGCAGTGGCGGCCAGAATCGCCAGCCATTGCTCGCTCGAAGGCAGACCGGGGATGGCCAGCGCCATGCCGATGATGGCGCAGAAGACGATCAACTGCACGACCCGTGGTTTGGTCAGCTGATAGAACTGCTGCCAGCTCGATGCCGGGGCAATGGTTGAATTGGAGGAACTGGATGCCATGGAAGCCGCAGATTAATGGTTATCTTGGATGGGGGACTGGCGCGCCTGCTGCGCTCGGGCCAGCAGCAAGCTGAGCAGCAGCAGCAGCATCGCTGCACCACCGGTATGGGCCAGCGCCGCCAACAGCGGCCAGTCAAGCACGCTGTTCGACAGACCCGTGACCAACTGCCATGCGGCGACCAGCAAGAAGCGCTTGGCCCAGACCTGCAGCGTCGGCCTGCCATCGCGCCAGAGGGCCAGTGCGAAGGCCAGCAGCGCAGTGAAAACCAGCAAAGCGCCGAGCCGGTGCGCCATGTGAATCGCCGTCAAAGCAGCAAATTGCAGCCAGTTACCATCGGCGTCGACACCGAGCTCACGCCACAAGGTAAAGCCCTGCTTGTAATCCTGCGTCGGCCACCATTGGCCGCCTTGGCAGGTCGGAAATTCATTGCAGGCCAGCACCGCGTAATTGGTGCTGACCCAGGCGCCCAGAGCAACTTGCAGCAGCAGCAACAACAACAAAGCCCAGGCACCGACATACAGCTTGCGGCCCAGTCGCAAAGGCGCAGGATGCAAGCCCTGCGCCTGCCAGGCCAACAGCATCAGCAGGCCCATGCCCCCGAGCAAATGCAGCGTGACGATGGCCGGGAACAGCTTCATCGTCACCGTCAGAGCGCCAAAAGCGCCCTGCATGCAGACCCAGAGCAGGGTCAACGTCGCCCACCAGGGCTTGGCGGCCTCGCCCCTGACTGCCTGACGCCAACTGATCACACAGCCCAACAGAATCAGTACGCCGACAGCACTGGCCAGATAGCGATGGATCATTTCAATCCAGGCCTTGCCATGGGTCACCGGGCCGCTGGGCATGGCGGCCTGGGCGGCAGCGATTTCGGTGCTCGCGCCAATCGGGCTGGCCTGGGCATAGCAGCCAGGCCAGTCGGGGCAACCCAGGCCTGAGTCGGTCAGCCTGGTGAAGGCGCCGAACAGCACCAGATCAAAGGTCAGGAACAGCGTCAGGACGACCAAGGCATGTTGCCGCCCCTG
>CANFIC010000025.1 GCA_947446685.1 Burkholderiales bacterium | reverse complement strand
GGGTCGATTTTTTCCTTGTAGCTGGCGAACCCGGCCAGCTCTTCGTCGGTCAGGTATTCGAGCTTGGTAATGCCGATGCCATGTTCGCCTGAGATCACGCCGTCGAGGCTGCGCGCCAGGGTCATGATCCGGCCGACCGCTTCATGCGCGGTCTGCAGCATCTCGTAGTTGTCGGAGTTGACCGGAATATTGGTGTGCACATTGCCGTCACCGGCATGCATGTGCAGGGCAGCCCAGACCCGCCCGCGCAGCGCTTCCTGGTGCACGCGCCGGCATTCAGCCAGGATCGGCTCGAAAGCAACGCCGCTGAAGATGCCCTGCAGCGGCTTGAAGATCTGCGTCTTCCAGGAAGCCCGCAGCGAATGGTCCTGCAACTGGTCGAAATAACTGCGGCCTTGCGCGTCGGCGCGCGGCAGATCAAGCTGATCCTTCCACTGCAACCATTGCGTGCGCACCTCGGCCAGCAAGGTCAAAGCCTGTTCGATACGGTCGCCGAGCAACTCGGCGCTGGGGATCGCATCATCGTCCTCGTTCTTGCCCAGCGGCAGCTTGCCATGGGTGAAACGGCTTTGCAGGGCATCGATGATGGCGATCTTGTTGCGCAAACTCAGCTCGATATTGATGCGCTCGATGCCCAGCGTGTACTCGCCCATGCGCGGCAGCGGGATCACTACGTCTTCATTGACCTTGAAAGCGTTGGTGTGCTTGGAGATCGCCGCGGTACGCTTGCGGTCGAGCCAGAATTTCTTGCGCGCATCGGCCGACACAGCGACAAAGCCTTCGCCATGGCGGCCGTTGGCCAGGCGCACCACCTCGCTGGTGGCCAGCGCCACCGCATCGGCGTCGTCGCCGACGATGTCGCCGATCAGCACCATCTTGGGCAAATTCGAGCCGCTGCTTGCCGCACGCTTGCTCTTGGTGCTGTAGCCGACCGCCTTCAGATAGCGGTCGTCGAGATGCTCGAGCCCGGCCAGCACAGCGCCACCCTCACGCTTGGCCTCGGCGAACATGAAGTCCTTGATGTCGACGATGGCGGGCACGCAGTCCTTCGGATTGCCAAAGAACTCCAGGCAGACGGTGCGCACATGCTTGGGCATCTTGTGGACGATCCAGCGCGCGCTGGTGATCAACCCATCGCAACCCTCTTTCTGGATGCCTGGCAGGCCGCCGAGGAATTTGTCGGTGACATCCTTGCCCAGCCCTTCCTTGCGGAAGCTGCGGCCCGGGATGTCGAGGCGCTCGGTGCGCTCGAGCTGGCTGCCGGTGGCGTCGAAATAACGCAGCTCGAAGCTGGCGGTCTCGACCTCATGGATCTTGCCCAGGTTGTGATTCAACCTGGTGACCTCAAGCCATTTAGCCTCGGGCGTGACCATGCGCCAGCTGGCCAGATTGTCGAGCGCGGTGCCCCACAACACAGCCTTTTTGCCGCCGGCATTCATCGCCACATTGCCGCCGACACAGGACGCCTCGGCCGAGGTCGGGTCGACCGCGAACACATAACCATGCAGCTCGGCCAGATCGGCAACGCGCTGCGTGACCACGCCGGCTTCGCTCCAGATCGTCGGCACCGGCTCGGCCACACCGGGTAAGCTCAGCAGTTCGACGCCACGCAGCGCTTCGAGCTTTTCAGTATTGATGACCGCGCTGTTCCAGACCAGGGGCACGGCGCCGCCGGTGTAGCCGGTGCCACCGCCCCGTGGAATGATGGTCAGGCCCAGCTCGATGCAACCCTTCACCAGATTGGCCATTTCGGCCTCGGTGTCGGGCGTCAACACGACAAAAGGATATTCAACCCGCCAGTCGGTTGCATCGGTGACATGCGAGACGCGCGACAAGCCATCGAACTTGATGTTGTCGCGCGCAGTGGTCTTGCCGAGCAATCTGGTGCTGCGCCGGCGCAGCAAAGACACCGCGTCAAACTGCTGATCGAATTGGCTGACAGCCGCGCGCGCCGCGCTAAGCAACTCGCCGACGTTGTCATCGCGCTGCGCGTCGGCCGCAGGGTCGCGGCGTTTTTCGACTTCGTGCAGCCGGTGCTCCAGCGCAGCGATCAGCTGGCCGCGGCGCTTCGGGTTGTCGAGCAGGTCGTCCTGTAAGTATGGATTGCGCTGCACCACCCAGATGTCACCCAGCACCTCGTAGAGCATGCGCGCCGAGCGGCCGGTACGGCGTTCTTCGCGCAAATGGGTCAGCAATTCCCAGGCGCGGGCACCCAGCAGGCGGATGACGATCTCGCGATCGGAGAACGAGGTGTAGTTGTACGGGATCTCGCGCAGACGCGGCGCATCCGGCACCGGATTTTGGTCTTGATCTTCAAGCATCAGTGGATGCGGTGCATTCATGGCGGTCAGTTGCTGGCGATTGGTTGGGAATCTGCCCGGCTGCAATCGACGAGACAGTGAGGATTTGTGCCGGAACCCGGCATTCTCTCAGGGAAAGCGATGCTACCGCAGTGCAGCATTTCGACAGCTGCGCCCTGCTGATGGCCCCACGGACCGGCGGAGACTGCGTTTCAGGCCGAGCCAGGCAAGCTGCGCGCTGCCAAGCGCGCCGCCGCCAGATCCCAGCGAGCGCAGCCGACGCTTTTGAAGACCCGCGTGCGGCCGTCATTCGAGACACCCTGCCCCAGCACCAGATCTTCGAGCGAAGCCTGAGCTTGGGTCAGACCCGCCGCCAGCAGGTCACCCGCCTCGGCCTGCGCGCCCACTGAGTCGTCGACAAAGACCTGGGCGCCTCGCACCAGTTCGGGCGGCAACTCGACCATGTCATGCCGGTAGGCGCCGACACCGAGCACCAGCGCGCCTGCGCCAACCCCTGCTTGCAGGACTGGCACGCGACTGGTGGTGGCGGCGATGACCAGGTCCCAGCGGCGGCTGGCCTGGTCTTCAAAAGCCAGCAACTCGGCTTGCAATTCAGCGGCGAATCCGGGCGCTTGACGGTGGCCTTGCAGCCATAAACGGGCATCCGGATACAGCGCGCGCAAAGCCTGACCATGGGCCAGCGCCTGAGCGCCGCCACCGACGATCAGCACCTCGCGTGGCGCTTGCAGCGCCAGATAGCGCAAGGCCAGAAAACTCACCGCGGCGGTGCGCCTGGCCGTCAAGGTCGGGCCGTCGAGCAGAGCCAAGCGTGCGCCTGTCACGCTGTCGAGCACGACCACCTCGCCGGCAATCGTCGGCAGGCCGCGCTCGCGGTTGTGTGGATGCACGGTAACCAACTTGGTGATGCTGATGTCGGCGCTGATCGCGGGCATCACCAGCAGCGTTGCGTCGCCGGGCAATGGCAGGACCATCCGCGGCGGGCAATGAATCTTGCCGGCACGATGCTCGCGGCAGACCGCCGCCAACTCGTCGAGCAAAGCCGCCCAGGGCAAGGCCTGCGCGGTGGCAGCGGCATCAAGCCAGCGCATCGCAGGCGCAGGGCTTTGTTTTGAATGATCCGTCATGCCGCAGAGTATCGCCGCCCGCCAGCTTGGGCTGAAGCGGCTTTCAGCCTGATGATGCGCAGCATCGGCCGAACTGGTAGTATTACCATGTATTACAGAAGAGGAGTAAAGCATGGACGCAACTTCGGTCACAAGTAAAGGTCAAGTCACTATCCCGAAAGAAGTCCGGCAGCAACTGGGCATTCGCAAGGGCAGTCGCATCGAGTTCGTGCTGGCTGGTGACCATGTGGAAATGCGCGTCGAGGGCGCTCCGAAAGTCTTGCTCAACAGCGGTTTCGGCATGCTTAAAAAAACCGGCCTTGCCTCGATGCCGGCAGACTTTGATCCCGCCGAACTCTTGAAGCCATGATCGGCCTCGACACCAACGTCCTGGCCCGCTACTACATCGAGGATGAGACCGACACAGAAGCGGCCCGGCAACGCCTGGCGGCCAAGCGTCTGGTCGAATCGGGCCGGCCGCTGATGATCTGCAAAACGGCGCTGCTGGAACTGGAATGGGTCATGCGTGGCTATTACGCTTTTGAACCGGCACAAGTCTTGTCAGTGATGCGGCATTTACTGAGCATTCCCCACCTCACGATCGAGGACCGGAGCGCGGTCGAGCAGGCCGTGGCGCATCACGAAGCCGGGCTGGACTTTGCAGATGCCTTGCATTACGCAAGCTACCGGACGAACTGCGCGAAAGTGGCTTCCTTTGATGACCGCAAGTTCTCGCGCCGGGCCAAAAAACTCGGTTTGTCACCCGCGGTCATCCTGCCCGACTGAACACAGCCAGATCACCACCGCGCGAAACAGTCTCACACCCAGGCAATGCCGACTTTCGGCCGCCGGCCTTCAGGCTGCTTGGTGAGGACTTGCTTCGGGTTCTTTGTAGATCACTCCGCCGAATTTCAGGGCGGTGCATTCGCGCTTGGACTGCAGCAAGGGGTAGAACATCTGGTGGTACCAGCGTTCATGGCCAAACAACTGATCGTCACGCAGGCCGACCTGCTCCGGATAGCGCCTGGTAATCAACGCCGTCCCGAAGATGATGTCCCAGATGAACAGCAAGTTGCCAAAGTTGCCCTTGTAATGACCCACCCCATCGGCATCGGTAATGGCATGGTGGGCCCAGTGGGTGGCCGGGGTAGAAATGGTGCGCTCGAGCAGCCACATCAGCGGACGCAGCGCAGGCACCCGATACAAAGCCAGGTCCCAGCGCCAGGAACAATGAGCCCCGATGATGACGAAGAGCTTGAAAGCGACATAAAGGGCATAAACCAGACCGCCGACACCCAGGTACAAAAGCGCGCCGGAAAACCAGATGCCGGGCATCATCAGATAGTAGAAAAAGTTGTTGCGGAAGGTGATCCGGATGCTCATATAGGGCGCCGAATGGTGCGCCCGATGCAGCGGCCAGAACAGGGACGAATGCGACAGCCGGTGCCACAAATATTGGGTCAGGTCATCGGCCAGCAGCAGCAAGCCCACCATGCCCCACCAGGGCAGAGCGGCCAGCGAGTCCTTGAAGTCGGGGGCCAGCCAGGCACCCAGCTTGGCGGTCACCAAGATGATCAGCGGCTGGGTGATCGCCAGCAAGCTCAGGAACATCAATAGTTCCAACTTGGTATCGTCAGCGCTGGCACGCACCGTCTGCCGTTCACGACGGCTGACAAATTCCATCAGACCGAAACCAGCGATCACACACAGAACCAGTCCATTCTGTATTTGAGAAGCGTTCATTGGGCTGCCTCAAGTTGTTGCTGGCGCAATGTAACTGAAGAATGCCCATTGGCAAAACACAAAGTCATACCTTCGGTTTTTGCCTGAAAAATTCAGGCTTTCTGCTACGCTGGCATGGGTGTGGAATGAGCTGATTCGACATAAAACTACTGGAAACCAAATGAATAATTCAGTCCCAAAAAAAATGTCGAACTGCCGCTTGCGCATCCCGTCAGCAGCAGCTCTGGCGCTGGCAGCATCGCTTGGCAGCCTGCCGCAAGGGGCCGATGCCGAAGTGCTGCGCTTCGAGGTGCTGCAAACCACGCCGGCATTTGAAGGTCGCAGTTTTGGCGCTGTCGGTCCCTATGTGAAGATCACCGCGCGGGCAACGATTTCAGTCGATCCCACCGATCCGCACAATGCAATGATTGCTGACATCCAACTGGCTCCGCGCAATGCCGCCGGGCGGGTTGTAGCGGTCGCCGATGTCGTAGTGCTGCGCCCGGCCGAAGCGCTGCGCGGCAATGGCACGCTGCTGGTCGAGGTGCCCAACCGGGGCCGCAAACTGGCGCCGCAGCTGTTTGACGATTCGGTGCAACCGGGCGCGAACCGCGCCGACCTGGCCGCTGACGCAGGGATCGGATTTCTGCACCGCCAAGGTTTCAGCATGGCCTGGATCGGCTGGCAGGCCGACATTCCTTCACAGCCAGATCAACTGGCGATGAGCGCGCCGATGCTGAGCGGCGTGACCGGCCCGGCAAGGGACGAATTCCAGCTCGACCATCTGCGCAACCCGGTCAAGCTGACGCTGTCCTCGGCCGTCAATGATCCAGCCAGCTTGGCGGTCACTGTGCGCGCGCATTGGAGCGAGCCACGCCAGACGCCGGCGGGCCTGAGCGTGCGCGCCACCGGCGCGCAGAGCATAGAAATCACGCGCCCGGCCGGCTTCGATGCCGGGGCGCTGTACGAAGTGACCTACAACGCCCGCGACCCGGTCCTGCTCGGCCTGAGCTTTGCCGCCACGCGCGACATCGCAGCCTTCTTGCGTCGCGATGGCAGCCCAGCCAATCCGCTGGCGGTCAACGGGCAGAGTTCGGCGCAACGCACGATCGGCTTCGGCATCTCGCAGTCCGGGCGCTTCCTGCGTGACTTTGTCTGGCTCGGATTCAACCAAGACCTGACCGGAAGGCCGGTCTTCGACGGACTGATGCCGCATGTGGCCGGTGCGCGCAGGATGGCGACCAACTTCCGCTTTGGTCAGCCGGGTCGCAATTCGCGCCACCCGCAGGATCCCGCCTGGCAAGCCGACCAGTTCCCGTTCACCTATGCAACGCTCGACGATCCGCTGTCGGGCCGCCGCGACGGCTTGCTGCTGCGCTGCCGTTTGAGCAAGACCTGCCCCTTGGTGATGCAATCCGACAGCGAACATGAATGGTGGGCGTCGCGCGCCTCGCTGCTGGTGACTGATCTGGCCGGCAACCATCTGGACCTGCCCGCCGATGTCCGCGCCTACATGATCGCCGGATCGCCGCACAACGCCAACCCGGGCGAGGCCATGCGCCGCGACCCCATGATGGCCCTGGCCGTCAACCCGATGCATGCCGGCCCGCCGATGCGAGCGCTGCTGATGGCAATGCAGGCCTGGATTACCGAAGGCGTCGCGCCGCCTGCCAGCCGCGTCCCGATGCGGGCCCATGGCACCCTGGTCGAAGCGGCAATTGCGGTGCGACAGGACATCCCCGGCCTGCCCTACACCGGCATCTACACCGGCGCGAGCTATGCCGATCAAAGCGTCTTTCCGCCGCGCCAGATCGGCAGCTATCCGGTCTTTGTGCCGCTGGCTGATGCCGATGCCATGGCGATCGCCGGCATCCGCATGCTGCCGCTGCAAGTACCGCGCGCCAGCTACACCGGCTGGAACCCGCGTGCGCCAGGCTTCGGCCCGGGCAACCTTTTCCCCTTGCAAGGCGCGGTGCTGCCACTGGCTGCGAACCTGGAAGAGCGTCTGGTAGCCAAGGACCCCCGTCGCTCGATCACAGAACGCTATGCCGGCGGTGCAGCCTATGTCAACGCCGTTCGGCTCGCTGCCGCACAGCTGGTGGCCGAACGCCTGCTGCTGCCCGAAGACGCCGAACGGGGCATCGAGCGCGCCAAGCAGGGCCGGCTCGATCAGCTGAAATAAGCACTCGAACCTTCGGCCCACTCAAGCTGCTGGTTTGTGCCGTCCAAGGCCATCCAGTCGCAAATGCGGGCCACCTGCTCTGTGGAGCGAAGTCAAGGAGGAGGTGCCGGCCAAAGGCCGGTGCCGGGGGACATGAGCGCAACAGAGAAGACGGCCCGCTGATGCCGAACGGTCCAAGACCTTCACCAAAGGCCTGACTTGTGCCGTCCAAGGCCATCCAGTCGCAAATGCGGGCCGTCTGCTCTGTGGAGCGAAGTCAAGGAGGAGGTGCCGGCCAAAGGCCGGCGCCGGGGGACATGAGCGCCACAGAGAAGACGGCTCGCCGATGCCGAACGGTCTGGGACCTTCACTCAAGGCCTGACAACTGACATGAGGGTCTGGTACAAGCTCGGGGCACAATCCGTACTCACTCAGCGCCAACTGTCCAATTTCCCTATCAAGAACATTTCATGAACATCACCATCATCGGCACCGGCTATGTCGGCCTGGTCACCGGCGCTTGTCTGGCTGACCTGGGCAACCATGTGTTTTGCCTCGACGTCGACCAGGCCAAGATCGACATGCTCAACAGCGGCCAGGTGCCGATCTATGAGCCGGGACTGAAGGAAGTCATCGAACGCAATGTCGAGGCCGGGCGCCTGAGTTTTTCGACCGATGTCGCCGCCAGCGTGGCCCATGGCCATGTGCAGTTCATCGCCGTAGGCACGCCGCCCGACGAAGACGGCAGCGCCGACCTGCAATATGTACTCGCAGCGGCCCGCAATATCGGCCGCTATATGGCCGCGGACAAGGTCGTCGTCGACAAGTCGACGGTCCCGGTCGGCACGGCCGACAAGGTCAGCGCGGCGATCAAGGCCGAACTTGCCACCCGCGCCTTACCCGGCTCAGCGCCTGCTTTTTCGGTCGTTTCCAACCCCGAATTCCTCAAGGAAGGCGCGGCCGTCGAAGACTTCACCAGACCCGACCGCATCGTCCTGGGCGTCGCCGCTGACGCGGCAGGCCAGCAGGCGCTGGCGGTGATGCGCCAGCTTTATGCTCCGTTCAACCGCAACCATGAGCGCACCCGCGTGATGGATGTGAAGAGCGCCGAGTTCACCAAATACGCCGCCAATGCAATGCTGGCCACCCGCATCAGCTTCATGAACGAGCTGGCCAATCTGGCCGACGAGGTCGGTGCCGACATCGAACTGGTACGCCAGGGCATCGGCTCGGATCCCCGCATCGGCTACAGCTTCCTCTATGCCGGCACCGGTTACGGTGGCAGTTGTTTCCCCAAGGACGTGCAGGCCTTGGGCCGCACCGCACGCGAATATGGCCAGACGCTGCGCTTGCTCGAGGCGGTCGAAGCGGTCAACAACGACCAGAAACATGTGCTGGTGAACAAGGTCTTTGCCCGATATGGCCGCGACTTGAGCGGCAAGACCTTTGCCCTCTGGGGCCTGGCGTTCAAACCGAATACCAACGACATGCGCGATGCGCCGAGCCGCGTCGTCATCGGCGCCTTGCTGCGCGCTGGCGCCTGTATCAAGGCCCATGACCCGGTCGCTGTCGATGAAACCAGGCGGGTGCTGGCGCTGGACTTTGCCGACGCCCCAGAATTGCTGGCGCAGATCGAGTTTTCAACCAAGCCGATGGACGCTTTGCAAGGCGCTGACGCCTTGATCATCGCGACCGAATGGAAGGCCTACCGCAGCCCGAACTGGGCGGCGCTGAAGGCCAGCATGAAGGCGCCGGTAATTTTCGACGGCCGCAACCTCTACGAGCCGCAAGCGTTGCAATTGCTCGGCGTGCATTACCTGGCGATTGGCAGAAGCAACAAGGCCTGATCAAAACTGACCGCCGACTGAGGCTTCAGTCCTCGAATTTCGGCGGCCGCTTCTCGACGAAGGACATCACCGCTTCCTTGTGCGCGGCGGTCTTGTGCGCGATCGCCTGGTAGCCAGCGGAGATTTCCAGCAACGACTCGAGGCTGCTGCGTTCACCTTCGCGCAGCAGTCGTTTGGTCATGCGCAGAACGGCGCCCGGGTTGGCTGCGATCTTGCGCGCCAAATGCAGCGCTGCCTCCTGCAAGGCTTCGGGCGCCACCACGCGTGACACCAGGCC
Organism: Burkholderiales bacterium; assembly: GCA_947446685.1. Classification (GTDB taxonomy): domain Bacteria; phylum Pseudomonadota; class Gammaproteobacteria; order Burkholderiales; family Burkholderiaceae_C; genus Paucibacter_A. The sequence goes on along the minus strand of CANFIC010000025.1, from coordinate 10,996 downwards.
GCAGGCCAACGCCTCCTCGGCCGACAAGGCTTCACCGGTAAAGGCCATTTCCGAGGCTTTGGACATACCGACCGCGCGCGGCAGCAGCCAGGCGCCGCCGTCACCGGGAACGATGCCGACTTTGACGAAGCTCTCGGCAAATGTCGCTTTGTCCGAGGCGATGCGGATGTCGCACATGCAGGCCAGGTCCAGGCCGGCGCCGATCGCCGCTCCATTGACTGCGGCGATCACCGGCACATCGAGGTTGTACAGAGCAAGCGGCAGACGCTGGATGCCGTTGCGGTATTCCTCGCGGATCAGGTCGGGCGGAATGTCCTGGGTGAAGAAGCGCTGCATGTCCTTGACATTGCCACCCGAGCTGAACACCGGGCCGGCGCCAGTGACGATGACGCAGCGGATCGACGGGTCGAGCCTGACCGCGTCGCAGGCCTGCACGAACTCAGCGACTGCGGTATTGCCAGTCAGCGCATTGCGGGTCGCGGGCTGGTTCATCGTCAACGTGACGATTGCGCCTTCACGGCTGGTTTGCAGAAAATTGTTGCTCAAAAAATCTCCAATGAAAATTCAAAAATCAGTGGTCGATCGGATCAGATCGAGTGCCAGGCCGCTTTGCTGATCGACCAGTTCGGCGCCGAGAACATCATGCCAATAGGACTCGGAACCACCCGCCTGCCTCCATAAATGCAGGCGCCGCGTGTAAAGCTGCAGGTCGAACTCAGCGGTGAAACCGATCGCACCGTGGATCGAATGGCTGATGGCTGCAACTTCCAGCGCGGCCTCGCTGCAGCGCGCCTTGGCCACCGCCACGCGCAAGCGCTCGGGCATGGCGCTGTTCGATTGACAGCCAATCTGTGCCGCCATCCTGGCCGCGAATGCCTGTTCAGAAATCACGCTGAGCTGATGCTGGATCGCCTGGAACTTGCCGATCGGCCGGCCGAACTGATTACGCGAATTCGCATATTGCAGCGTGCGTTCAAACACCGCCAGCAACGCGCCAGCCAGTTGCGCCGCCGACAAGCAGGCTTGCAGCAGACGCGGATCATGTCGGCTTGCGACCGGCAAACCCGCTGCCACCGCGGCCGCCGGCCAGTCCGATCTGGCATCAAGGCAGAAAGCCGCCGCCGACATCTGCGCGCTGCCCAGCGGCAGCAACAAGCAGCCGGTCGGCGTGGTCAGCAGCGCCCAGTCAGCGACGCGCGCGCTGGGCAAGTTGGCGCAGACCAGGCTGCCCTCAGCGCCAGGCAGCGCAACCCCGAAGGTGATGCTGCCGGCCGGAATCGCCGCGCCGGTCTGCGCCAGCAGCGCCCTAGCCAGCATCGTCTCGCCCAGCGGCACAGGCAAGGCGAAGCTGCCGCAAAGCATCAGCACCGGGCAGACTTCAGCCAGCGACAAGCCGGCACCGCCCTGCGCCGGGCTGACCAGCGCATCGGCAAAACCGGCGTCCTCGATCATTTGCCATAGCGCCGCTGCCGGTTGCCCGGCTTCGATCGCGCGCACATGATTGGCTGTGCATTGGTCGGTGAGCAATTGCCTGACGGCATCGGAAAATAGATCATCCATTCAAACCACCTTCAACGCAGGCCGAGGCCGCGCGCGATCATGCCGCGCAGGATGTCGCGGGTACCGCCGCGCAGCGAATAAGTCGGCGCCACCTGGGTCACATAGTTCAGCGTCAGCAGCAACTCGAGCGGCGCATTCTGCAGCTCGCGCGAGAACAGATCGTCGGCGATTGCCGCCGGGATCAGCTGCTCGACTGTCGTGCCCAGGTCCTTGACCAGCGCCGCTTCGACCACCGGACTGCCACCGCTGACAAGCTTTTCGGTCACTGCGATCGACATCGCGCGCAAAGGCGCCAACTGGCTGATGATCTTGCCGGCCAGCCGCAGCGATTCGGGCCGGCGACCCGCCGGCGTGCGGATGTAAGCCAGCCATTGGTCGAACAGCACGATGCTCGAATACAGGCGCTCGGGGCCGCTGCGCTCGAAAGCGAGCTCGGCGGTGACCTGCTCCCAGCCCTTGCCTTCTTCGCCGATCAAGGCATCGGCGCCGAGTTGCACCTGGTCGAAAAAGACTTCGCAGAAATTGCTGTCGCCGGCCAGATCGGTGATCGGCCGCACCGTGATGCCCGGCAGGCTCAGATCGACGATCAACTGTGACAGACCTTTTTGGCGGTCACCCGCCTCGCCCGAGGTGCGCACCAAGGCGATCATGTACTGGCTCGCTTGGGCGTTGGAGGTCCAGATCTTCTGGCCAGTGAGGGTCCAGCCGGCATCGGTCCTGACCGCCCGGGTCCTGACGCTGGCCAGGTCAGAGCCGGCATCGGGCTCGCTCATGCCGATGCAGAAAAACGACTCGCCGCGGCAGATCGGCGGCAGGTAAAAGCGCTTTTGGGCCTCGCTGCCGAACTTGAGGATCAGCGGCCCGCTCTGCCGGTCAGCGATCCAATGCGCTCCGACCGGCGCGCCGAAATTGAGAAATTCCTCGACCAGCACATAGCGGGCATAAGGGCTGCGACCGCCGCCGCCATATTCCTTCGGCAAGGTGATGCCCAACCAGCCACGGCGACCCAGCTCGAGGCTGAATTCGCGGTCGAAACCCGACCAGGACCTGGCGCGGATATGGGCCGGGATCGCGCGTACCGCCTCGGCCAGGAAAGCCCGCACCGGCGCCCGCAAGGCCTCGTCTTCAGCTGGAATTCTTGTCAAGCCGAGCGAATCAAGCGCATTCATCCGAGCACTCCTTGCCTTGTCAGGTCGGCAATTGCCGCTTCGGAAAGGCCGAGCATTTCGCTCAGCACCACATGATTGTGCTGGCCGAGCTGGGGCGGCGCGCTGCGGTATTGCACCGGCGTGCCGGACAGCCGGATCGGGCTGGCGACCAGTGGAATCTCGCCACCCACCGGATGCTGCATTGCGATCTGCATGCCGCGCGCTTGCACCTGCGGGTCGGCAAACACGTCGGCAATCGTATTGATCGGGCCACAGGGCACAGCGACCTTTTCCAGCAGCGCGACCCAGGCCTGGGTACTGTGGGTCCGCGTCACCTCGTTCAGCATCGAGATCAGCAGCCCCCGGTTCTCGACCCGCGCCGCATTGGTCTTGAAACGCAGATCGTCCGACCATTCGGCCTGGCCGGCGGCGACACAAAACCTGGCGAACTGCCCGTCGTTGCCGGTGGCCAGAATCATGTGGCCGTCTGCCGTCGGGAAATCCTGGTAAGGCACTGTGTTCGGATGGCTGTTGCCCATGCGTACCGGCGACTTGCCGTTGTACAGATAGTTCATGCTCTGATTGGCCAGACAGGCGACCTGCACGTCGAGCAAGGCCAAGTCGATCTGCTGGCCGACGCCGCTGAGCTCGCGCGCCGACAGCGCCGCCAGGATCGCCGTGCTGGCATAGAGTCCGGTCATGATGTCGGTCATGGCCACGCCGACCTTCATCGGGCCGGCGCCGGCAGCGCCGTCAGGCCTGCCGGTGACGCTCATCAGCCCGCCCATGCCCTGGATCAAAAAATCGTAACCGGCGCGATGTGCATAAGGCCCGGTCTGGCCGAAACCGGTGATCGAGCAGTAGACCAAGCGCGGATTGATCGCTTGCAGCGTGGCGTAATCGAGCCCATAGGCCTTCAGGCTGCCGACCTTGAAGTTCTCGATCAGCACATCGCAGCTTTTTACCAGTTCGCGCAGCAGGTCCTGGCCAGCCTGTTTGGTGAAGTCGACGCTGATCGACTGCTTGTTGCGATTGGTACAGAGGTAATAGGCCGAATCGCTGCTGTCCTGGCCCTGCAGATCTTGCAGAAAAGGCGGGCCCCATTGGCGGGTGTCGTCGCCGCTGCCGGGGCGCTCGACCTTGATGATGGTGGCGCCAAGATCGCCCAGGGTTTGGCTGGCCCAGGGGCCGGCGAGCACCCGCGACAGATCGAGCACGCGCAGATGCGACAAAGCACCGCTTGGAGTTTTCGGAATCGCAGCGTTCACTATTGGAGTTCCACCTTGGCCTTGATCACGATGCGCTTCCATTGCTGGATTTCATCAGCCTGGAAGGCGCGCATTTCCTCAGGGCCGCCGCGCATCACTTCGGCGCCCAGGCGCTCGTAGAACTCACGCGTCTCGGGCAGGTTTTCGATCTTCGTCAGCAGGGCCGCCAGCTTGTCGACCTCGGCTTTGGGCGTCTTCGACGACACCATCGCTCCGACCCAGGTATAGGCAGTAAATCCCGGCAGACCCGCTTCGGCTGCAGTCGGGACCGCCGGCAGCGCCGGTATCCGCTTGTCGGCAGCCACCGCCAGCGCGCGCAGACGGCCGCCCTTGACCAATTCAAAGGCACCGGTCACGTCGGCAAAAGCCATCTGCACATTGCCTGAGGCGACTGCGGTGATCGCGTCAGCCGCGCCCTTGAACGGCACATGGTAGGTCTGCACCTTGGCCTCGTCGTTGAACAACTCGGCCATCAGGTGATAGCCGGCCGAACCCGAGCCATAGTCGATCTTGTCGGGTTGGGCGCGGGCTGCGGCGATCAACTCGGCCACCGATTTGTAGTTCGAAGCCGGCGGCACGATCAGCAAGGCGGGTGACCGCATCATCATCGTCAACGGTGCAAAGTCAGCCACCGGGTCATAGGGCAAGGTCTTGAATAACGCCACATTGACCGCCAGCGTCGAGTTGCTGCCGACAAACACCGTGTAGCCATCGGCCGGCGCCGTCAACACCGCACGCACGGCGATGAAACCATTCGCGCCGGGCTTGTTTTCCACCACCACAGTCTGCCCGGTCATCTCGGACAGCTTCTTGCCGAAATAGCGTGCCGAGGTGTCGGTGCCGCTGCCCGGCGCAAACGGTACGACGAACTTGATCAACCGCGACGGGAATTCCTGCGCCTGCGCCAAGGGCAAATGCGCGGCGCCGGCGAACAACAGCGAGGCTGCGACGACCCTATGAATCAATGCTCTTTTTCTCATCTTGACTCCTGGTTCTTGCGGGAATTTAGGGCCCGTTCGTCCTGATCCTGTCGAAGGACTGGGGCCAACTCAGGCTGAACGGTTCACTTGTCCGGCTTTGCCCATCAGCCTTGCTGCCAATGCGTCAGTCGAGCGTGACACCCGACTGCTTGACGACCTTGATCCACCGATCGACTTCGGACTTGATGTAAGCCCCGTACTCAGTCGGCGTCGAGCCCAGCGGCTCAGCCCCCTGCAACGCCAGTTTGGCGCGCACATCGCTGGAAGCCAGCGCCTTGAGAATTTCGGCATTGAGCCGCTTGACGATCTCGGGGCTGGTCTTGGCCGGCACCAGCAGGCCCTGCCAGGCGCCAACCTCGAAGCCGGGCATCACCGTCTCGTTCAGCGTCGGCACATCAGGCAGCACGCTGGTCCGCGTCAGGCTGGTCACCGCCAACGCGCGCAGCCGCTTTTCCTTGATGAAGGGCAGCGCCGAATTGACCGTGTCGGTGGTGAACTGGGTCTGGCCGCCGACCAGATCCATCAAGGCCGGCGCACTGCCCTTGTAAGGAATATGCGCGGCTGACAGGCCCTTGGCCTGCAGCATCAAAAAGGCGCCGAGATGGGTGATGTTGCCGTTACCGGCCGAGCCGTAGCTGAACTTGCCGGGGTTAACTTTGAGGTAGTCGATGAATTCCTGGATCGTCGTTACTGGCAAGGACGGATGAACCGCCAACACCAGCGGGATCACCGCGGTCAAAGCGACCGGCAAGAAGTCACTCAGCACGTCATAGCCGAGCTTCTTGTACAGCGCCGGGCTCAGTGCAACTGCCGAGGTGTTGTAGAAAACGGTATAGCCGTCGGGCAGCGACTTGGCGACCAGTTCGGCCGCGATATTGCCGTTCGCACCGGGTTTGTTTTCCACGATGACGGTCTGTCCCATCTGCTCGCCGAGCTTTTGCGCCAGCACGCGCGCCACCAGGTCGGTCGGCCCGCCAGGAGGAAAGGCCAGTACCAGCTTGATCGGCTTGTCGGGGTAGGCCGTCTGGGCCGGCGCAGCGCCGGCAAGGCCGAACAGGGCACATGCGATGGCCAATCCTCGGGTGATCAATTTCATGCGGATCTCCTATTCTTACTGTGTCACAAACGTAGACGGAGGTTCACCGAGCTGCAATGCGGACAATGGCCCAGTGCGATCGCGAGGGCGACGCCCAGTTGAAAGCGCAACGTTGTGATCGAGTTTGTAACGTGGCGCTGCGCTCGCTGGGCTGCCTCTAGGGACGTAATCCTTGGGAATGGCAGGCATTTGGCATGGGACGAAGTTTTTTTTACCACCGACATCACTGCCAGTCTTGAGTCGCCTTGCCATCAGGAAGCCGTACGCCGCAATGCTCAAAGTTGCATGGTGATGAAAGCCCCGCCAGCCTCGTCCTTCATAGTGACCCAATCCCAAATCCTGCTTCAAATCCTGGTAATCGCGCTCGATGCGCCATCGCATGTGCGCGGCATGGACCAGATCGTTTAAGGCTGTCGTCTCTGGTAGTGTGGATAGGTAGTATTTCTCTGGCTCGGCTTGATCGGCGGGCCACTCGATGAGCAGCCATTGCTCAGGAAGCAGACGGGCCTTTCCGACATTGCCGCCCGCGCAGCGTACCCTCAGTGCGGCAAAACGACCCGTCAGCAACTCGTTGCTGCCTTCGCGCCAACTGATGTCGTGAAATGCGCTGTTGGGCAAACCCAGTGCCATTGTCTTGACGTTCACGGGTTGGCGTTCGGCCGTACGCCGTGGCACCACTGGCGGACGGCCCGTGCCGCTGTAGGGCTTGGGCGGCAGCGGCTTCACTCCGGGTGGCCAGACCACCACGGCTGAGGTGATGCCGACCACATAGGCAAGGCCCTGATCAGTCAGTCCTTGGCGGAATGCGTAGTCGATGCCATATCCGGCATCGGCCAGTACGCAATGATGGGGCGCCCCTTCGCTCAATAGACCTTGTATCTGTTGTAGAGCGATCTGGGGCTTGGTTGCAAATTCGATGTCCTCGGGTACACCGGCCTTGGTTCTACGCGAGACATCTTCCGCCCAGACGTGAGGCAAGTACAGTTGCCAGGCAACCGGCAAGCTGCCTTGCTCGCATGCCAGCGTTACGCTCACCGCAACCTGGCAGTTATCTTGTTTGCCCAACACACCACAGTATTGGCGCGTCACCCCCACCGAGTGCTTGCCCTTCTTGGGAAATCCGGTGTCATCGATGATCCACCAACCGCCAGCGGTGAAGTTCATCTGGGGCACGACCCATTGCGCTATGCGACGCAACAACTCCTTATCGCTCCATTGGGCCTTGGCGACAAAGTGATGCAGCGACTGATGTTTCGCGCTGGCGTGCAAGGGGTCCACTCGTGCGGCAATGGGCTCCACGCTCTTGCGCGACAACGGCAGCATCAGACCGGTGCAATAACCAACTAATCCCGAATGCCGGTCCGCATGACCAAGCCCTTGCATTAGGTGCGCCATGTAGTCATCGAATTCTTTAGCGATGTCCATCTCAGCCCTTCAAAAGGAAAGATGAAAATATTATGCCATTTTTATGACACAGTAAGATTAGGGGTTCAGTTTTTAGACCCGCCCCCCACGCTCCTCCAGGGTTGATCCCGTTTGACCAAGTTTTACAAGGAAAGCCATGTTTGAACTTATTGCCGGTCTCGTCCTGTTCCTGGGGGTGCATTCGGTGCGCATCTTCGCCAATCACTGGCGCAGCGCCCAACTGGCACAACGCGGCGAGGCCGTCTGGAAGCTGGGCTACAGCGCCCTGTCGATCGCCGGTTTTGTGCTGATCGTCTGGGGCTACGGCCTGGCGCGGCAGAGCCCGATGGTGCTGTGGCCCACGCCACGCGGCATGAACCACCTGGCCGCCCTGTTGACGCTGCTCGCCTTTGTGCTGCTGGTGGCAGCCTACATGCCGCGCAATGCCATCAAAGCCAAACTTCGCCACCCGATGATATTGGGCGTCAAGGTCTGGGCCCTGGCCCATTTGCTTGCCAACAACACGCTGGCTGACCTGCTGTTGTTCGGCAGCTTCCTGATCTGGGCCATGCTGTCGTTCCGGGCCGCCCGTCAACGGGATCGCCAGCAGCCGCCGGTGCGATCGGCGTCCAACGGGCTGGCCACTGCGGCCACCGTCGTCGTCGGCGTGGTGGCTTGGGCCGCGTTCGCGTTCTGGGGTCATCTGGCCCTGATCGGCGTGCGTCCCCTGGGCTGAACTCGCTCGCCGCCACCGCTTCTTTTTCTGCAACTGAGCCGCCCACCTGCCTTCACCCAATGGGGGTGAGAAAGCTACGCAGCCGATTGAGCCGCGCTACGGCAGGTTGGTGGCGTTGCTTCTGGGCATCACCCGCTGCGTCGGCGCGCCTTGCCAGCGCAAGCATCGCAGCCCTCGCTTGCGTCCAACTACCGAATCTAGGTTCAAAAAGCCGGTTTCACCCTGCTGGCGAATCTGGCTGGCGGCATGCTGCGCTGGCGGGCGGAGGCGATGCCGGTCGAGCAGGGTTCGGATTGATCTTTCGGCGCGAACCTCAACGCACTGGCGCAGGCGCAGCGAAACGCTCCTGTAACATCCTCAAGGTGTAGGCGTTGCCGCGATCAAAGTACTGGCGCATCTTCTGCGAATCCGGTTCGTCGCCGAAACCCAGTCCGACGATTCGCACCCGCGTTTGCGACCCAGCTTCCGGGATCAAATAGATCACCGTCCACATCGCTTTGATCACGTCTGAAAAGGCGAATCCCACCGGTGCCTTGCTCACCTGGATCGACAACATCCGGCCTGGATCGAAGCTCAGAATCCGGTTTTCGATCGTCTGGTCATCGCCGATTTCGCCCTTGGGATCGTAGTGGGTGCGCATCAGACCGCCGACCCTGAGGTCGATCTCCGAGTGGGCCACCATCCAGGATTCCTGACCTGATCGTGTCGTCAATGCCGACCAGACCTGGTCCGCCGGGGCGGTCACCAGACCCTCGTGAACCAAGGCCTGACCCTGCAGGTCTTGGCCCAGAGCCAAGGGCGCTGCCAATGTGACGGCCACCAGCATGAAAGTCAGAAATTTACGCATCGCTTTTAATGCTCCAGCGAAGATTCGGTGGTTGGTTTCACCCAGCAACATCAACTGCGCCAAGGGTTCAGTCCCGATTGCCAGATTCAGCGTGCATCCGCTCCGCGACGAATTCAGCGCGACTTGGGGCATTGTTTCCCCTGTCCTTGACCGTGCACCAGGCCTCGAACTCGCTCGGCAGCAGCGGGCATTTGACTACCACCACATGGGACTGCTCGAGGGATGCGATCGCTTCGTTGGCCATGTCCAGCCAATCGGCATAGCTGGCCTCAAAAAGTTCAGGGTCGAGGGCTTTGCGTTTCATTTCGGCCCAGGCCTGCTCGTCGGCATACCAGACCACGCCGGCCAATTTCTTGACCTGTTTCTTTGCCCGCAGGCGTTGTATGAGGGGACGTTTTTTCATGTCTGTAAGGGTCAGGCCTCGGTTGTCGATATTGATTCTGGCATTGAAGTGCTCTGCTTGGCTGCGTAGTCGTCCTGCATCCGGGTACGGACTGAGTCTTGGCCACGGCCATTCGGCTCTAACGCCGGACCAGATCATGTCATTTGATGAAGTACCCAGAAACCCGCCAGGCGCCATCCTTTTCCAGCAAGGGCACCACCGTTTCTATCGCAGCGGCCTTGTTTTCGAACCTGGTTTCGAATTGCACGACAACATAGTCTCCGTCTGGAGCGCCCGGCAAGGTCTTGGTGAATTGTGTCGATTTCAATTGCCTGGACTTGACCGCACCCAGGGGTGCCCGGATCGCATACATTGCCTTGACCCAGTCGGCTTCGGTCACCGCATTCTTGAAAATTGTCGCTGCCTGGGCCCAACTTTCGCCGTAGCCAGCCGAGTCAAGCAGCGCCAGCCAATGACCAGCAGCAGCGCTTGCCTTGGAAATACTTTCTGCTTCTTGCGCTTGCGCGGCGCTTCCAGTAAGGAGACCGGCGACGAGGGTGATCGCTGCGATGAACTTCATGTTGCGGCAGCTTCGCGCGCTATTGTTTCGAGCAATTGGCCGATGCGTAGCAGGTTGCCGTCTGGGTCAATGATGGCGAACTCCCGAAGCCCCCACGGCTTGTCTTCCAGGGCGTCCATGCGGGGTATGCCCTTCTTGGGTAACTTGCAAGTAGCAAAAGCGCGGTAAATGTTGTCAACGTCCTGGACCCGGATGTAACAACCTGCTGATGACTCGGCGGGGACAAGCTCTTTATGGGTGAAGAAATGGATCTCGACGGCGCCCCGACGCATCACTGCATAAGCGCTATTGAATTCATGCGCGCTCCCTTCAAAGCCCAGCTGCCTGTAAAAAGCCACGGTGTGATCGATCGACCGGCTTGGTAGCGTCGGAATTGCGAGATCGGCTTGCTGCATCTGTTACCTATGGATGTTGTTGGCGTACGGGCCTCGGTATTTTGGCGCTGCGCTCGCCAGACGCAGGATAAGCGATTCCACTTCGCTGGCCCGCAAGGCCTGCCGTAGCGCTTGGCAAGCTAGTCAAAGCGCTTGAGTATGCGACTGTGATGTGCTCGTACCGCTGGGCATCGCTGTGCGCTAGCCTGCCGGAGAAAATAACCGCCTGAGCTATGTCCAAAAATTCCTGCAGTTGCGCAATGGTGCGCGGCTTGGCCTCAGCCATGCCGATCACCCTCCAAGGCTGTTCAAGGACAAGTCAGGTCAGCAGAAAATTCCTTGCCTCGGTGTCACTTCTGGATGGAAATATTCGGGCCCTTTCGGGCTCACACCACGTTGGACAAGGCTCGGTCAGTCACAATTTTTTTTCTAGCTACCTAGTATTCACTCATGACTTCAATACCAAAACCTGTTCCACTCATCGACGCAAGATTGTGTCCGATGGTCGATCCGCTGGTGGTCGGCTTCGAACAGTCGGGCATCGCAAAGCAGCGACCGGGCCATCGCCTTTGCAGGGCTCGCAGCAGGTGATTGAAGTCATTACGTTGCGGCCATGGAGGC
>CANFIC010000024.1 GCA_947446685.1 Burkholderiales bacterium | reverse complement strand
GATTTCGGGCTGGTCCCCGGCAACCGTGTGCTGCTGCGCGGCGGCAACTCCATCGGCATGGCGCTGGCCTGGCTGGCCGTGGTGAAAAGCGGGCTGATCGCAGTGGCGACCATGCCGCTGTTGCGGGCCAAGGAGCTGGGCGAAATCATCGCCAAGGCCCAGCCGGTTGTGGCGCTGTGCGATGCCCGATTGCTGGAAGAACTGCAACTGGCGCAGGCTCAGCAACCCTGGTTGAAAACCATCCTGCCCTTCAACGACGCTGCGAACCCAGCCTCGCTCGGCAATCTGGCGGCCCGGAAGTCGGGGCTGATCCCGGCTTGCCCCACCGCCGGCCAAGACATTGCCTTGCTGGTCTTCACCTCGGGAACGACGGGCAAGCCGAAGGCGGCGGTGACCACGCACCGCGATGTGTTGGCAGCCTGCGAGACCTGGCCACGCCATGTGCTGAAAGCCTGCGCCGATGACATCGTCATGGGTTCGCCACCGCTGGCCTTTTCCTTTGGCCTGGGAGGTCTGCTGATCTTTCCGATGTGGGCTGGCGCTTCGGTCTACTTTCCCGATGTTCCCTACACGCCGCAGGCGATGGCCAAGCTGATCTTCGAGACGGGCGCGACCATCTGCTACACGGCGCCGACCTTTTACCGCCAGCTCGCCTCCTGCATGCAGGAGGAGGCAGCGCAGCGCAGCGCGCCTTCATCGCTGCGCCTCTGTGTCAGCGCCGGCGAAGGCCTGCCCGATGCCACGCGCCAGCAGTGGAAGGAGGCGACCGGCATCGAGCTGCTCGACGGCATCGGCGCGACCGAGATGTTCCACATCTTTATTTCCTCGGCTCCCGACGAAATGCGCCGTGGCGCGATCGGTCGCGTGGTGCCCGGTTATGCCGCCAAGGTGGTGGACGAAAGTGGCAATGAATTGCCGCGCGGCAGCGTCGGCCGCCTGGCGGTGCAGGGCCCGACAGGCTGCCGCTACCTGGGCGATGCCCGGCAGAGCCACTATGTGCAGGGCGGCTGGAACTACCCCGGCGATGCCTTCATGCAAGACGAAGACGGCTATTTCTTCTTCCTGTCGCGCGCCGACGACATGATCGTCACGGCAGGCTATAACGTCGGTGCGCCGGAAGTCGAAGACGCCTTGCTGCGCCACCCGGCCGTGGCCGAATGCGGCGTCATCGGGCGTCCCGACGAAGCCCGCGGCATGATCGTGAAAGCCTTCTGCGTGCTCAAGCCGGGTCAGCAAGGAGACGCGGCGTTGGTGAAGCAATTGCAGGACCATGTCAAGGCCAGCATCGCGCCTTTCAAATACCCGCGCGAGATCGAGTTCGTGCAGGCCCTGCCACGCACCGAGACTGGCAAACTTCAACGCTTCAAACTCAAACAACTATGAAAACCCTTCAACCTGCCGGCTGGGCTGCGCCCCGCGGCTATGCCAATGGCGTTGCGGCGCGCGGGACGCAGATTTTTGTTGGCGGCCAGATCGGCTGGAACGCGCAGCAGCAGTTCGAGTCGGATGACTTCATCGCCCAGACCGCCCAGTCCTTGCGCAATGTGCTGGCCGTGCTGCAGGAGGCTGGTGCGGGGCCCGAGCATATGGTGCGCATGACCTGGTATGTGGTGGACCGTGTCGAGTACAACGCCCGCCTGAAGGAGCTCGGGCAGGTCTACCGCGAGGTGATGGGGCGCAACTTCCCGGCCATGAGTTGTGTGCAGGTGGCGGGTCTGATGGAAATGCGCGCCAAGGTCGAGATCGAAGTGACGGCCGTGCTGCCGGATTGAAGGATGAGCGCATGAAAACACGCCACGACTGTCAGCAACTCGACTTGCAAGACCCGCTGCGCGAATTGCGCGATCAATTCGTGCTTCCATCGGGCCTGATCTACCTCGACGGCAACTCGCTGGGCATGCTGCCCAAAGCCACGGCTTCGCGTGTCGCTGAAGTGGTGTCGCAGGAATGGGGTCAGGGCCTGATCCGATCCTGGAACGGCGCAGGCTGGGTCGACCTGCCGCAGCGCCTGGGCGACCAGATCGCCACCATGGTGGGTGCCGGCCCTGGCCAGGTTGTGGCCACCGACAGCACCTCGATCAATCTGTACAAGGTGCTGAGCGCGGCCATGTCGATCGCCCAACAAGACGCCCCGGCGCGTCAGCGGGTGCTGAGCGAACGCAGCAACTTCCCTACCGACCTCTACATTGCCCAGGCCCTGTGCCGGGAGCGTGGCTTTACCTTGGAGCTCGTCGAAGCCGAAGAGATTGCCGGCAAGCTGGGCGACGATCTGGCGGTGCTGATGCTCACCCATGTGAACTATCGCACCGGCGCCATGCACGACATGGCTGCCCTCACCGCCGCGGCGCAGGCAGCGGGCGCGCTCACGGTCTGGGACCTGGCGCATAGCGCTGGCGCCGTGCCCGTGGCGCTGCTGGAGGACCGAGCCGATTTCGCCATCGGCTGCGGTTACAAATACCTCAACGGCGGCCCTGGCGCCCCGGCCTTTGTTTGGGTGAATCCGCTGCACGCCGAGCGCTTCTGGCAGCCGCTGGCCGGCTGGTGGGGCCATGCCGCGCCGTTTGAATTCAGCCCCGACTACCGGCCTGCGCCGGGCATCAAGCGCTATCTTTGCGGCACGCAGCCCATCATCAGCCTGACCGCGCTGGAATGCGGCTTGGCCGTGTTCGAGCAGGCACAGGCGCTGGGCGGCATCACCGCGCTGCGTGCCAAGTCGCTGGCGCTCACTGATCTGTTCATCGAACTGGTGGCGCAGCGTTGTCAAGGCCATGGCCTGGGCTTGGCAACGCCGCTGGTCCATGACCAGCGCGGCTCGCAGGTCTGCTTGACCCGGGAGTACGACGCCGATGGCAGATCCGGCGCCTACGCCATCATGCAGGCGCTGATTGCGCGCGGGGTCATCGGTGATTTCCGCGCCGGCGACGGGCGGCAACATCGCGACATCCTGCGCTTTGGTTTCACGCCGCTGTACATCGGCTTCGAGGAGGTCTGGCAGGCCGTGGAACAACTCGGCCAGGTGCTCGACAGCGGCGAATGGCAGCAGCCCGAATTCAACCAACCGCAGGCCGTCACCTGAAGGGCAAGCCATGACTACAAAACACAGCGAGCAAATCGTGATTGAAGAAAAGCCTCAACTCGACTTCAGCCAGTCGATGAGCTATGGCGACTATCTGCAACTTGATGCAGTCCTGAATGCGCAGAAGCCACTCTCGCCAGATCACAACGAGATGCTGTTCATTATTCAGCACCAGACCAGTGAGTTATGGATGAAACTCATGCGCCACGAGTTGACTGCAGCCGTCGCGGCCATCGCCGCTGATGAACTCGGTGCTGCCTTCAAGATGTTGGCTCGCGTGAGCAAGATCATGGAGCAATTGGTCCATGCCTGGGACGTGCTGGCCACGATGACGCCGCCCGAGTACAGCGCCATCCGGCCCTATTTGTCCAATTCCAGCGGCTTCCAGAGCTACCAGTACCGTTGCATCGAGTTCACTCTGGGCAACAAGAACGCCGCCATGCTGAAGCCGCATATGCACCGTCCGGACCTGCTGGCCCAGGTCCAGGCGGCCTTTGAAGCGCCATCGCTATACGACCAGGCCCTGCGCCTGTTGGCGCGCCGTGGCATCCCTGTGCCGGTCAGCCACATTGCGCGCGACTGGACCCAGCCCTATGTGGCCAGCAACGATGTGGAGCAGGCTTGGTTGCAGGTGTACCGCGACCCTGCACAGCATTGGGACCTGTACCAGCTGGGCGAAGAGCTCACCGACCTCGAAGACACCTTCCGGCTCTGGCGTTTCCGCCATGTCACCACCGTGGAGCGAGTCATCGGCTTCAAGCGCGGCACCGGCGGTACCGGCGGCGTGAGCTACCTGCGCAAGATGCTCGACGTGGTGCTGTTCCCCGAGATCTGGACTCTGCGCACTTCGCTATGAATGGGGCCGTCCTCGCTGAGCCATGTCGCCAGCGGGCTGCGCCCCAGGAGATGGCGCGCGGTCAACTAGCCGGAGCTCGTTGACCTTCCTTAGCGGCTCACCCCAAAGGGTCGCAGTCAGGGTGAGAATCCGCCTGGTTTTCAAGATGGCGCCTCAATGGGCGCCTTGCGCATCAGAACCTGAAAGTTGCATCTATGCCCACGCTTCGGCCTGGTGCCAGAAAGCCGATCGCTCCGACGGGTCCTGGCCAGCCGGAATACGAGACAGCATTGACATCGGTGTAGTACTTCTTGTCGCCCAAGTTCCGGCCGTACAGGTTGACTGACCACTTGTCCTTTTCCTGGCGTATACCGACGCGCAGGTTGTACAGGCCGAAACCGTCCGCTACCGTCAGGTTGTCAGGGTGAAAGTATTTCTGGCTACGCTGTTCCATGTCGAAGCGCCCGAATCCCATCAGCCCGTTGCCGATCGGCGTGGTGTATTGCGCCCCCAGCGTTACCTTCCAGGGCGAGTTCTTTGGCGTGTGTTTGCCTACCGTCGCGGGTTGTGCCACATTGGCCTTGATGATGCTGTCGGTCAGACCGACACCACCGTCGAATTCCAAGCCGCGCGCGGGCGTAAAGCGAAAATCGATATCCAGTCCCTTGATGTCGACCTTGTCGATATTCGCGATAACCTGCTGGAAGTCTTTGACGTAGAAGAACTGGAAGTCCTTGGACTTGGAGTTGAACGCGGCCATATTGAGGATCAGGCGCTTATCCAGAAAACTGCTCTTGTAGCCCACCTCGAAATTTTGCAATGTTTCGGCTTTGACCATCGGCGTATTCGAGTTCGTCGAATTGAACAGGCCAGAGCGAAAGCCCGTGGCGAAGGTGCCATAGACCATATTGCTTGGATCCAAGTGCGTGGTCAAGGTGAACTTCGGCTGCGCAGCGGAAAAGGTATGGGCAATGGAACTGCCGCTGTTCAAGTCGGTCACCGAACGGTGGTCGCTGTCATAGCGCAAGGCGCCAGAGAACGTCGTTTGCGGATTGATGTCGTAGTCGAACTGCCCGAAGACCGCGCTCGCCCGGCCATTGAGCTTGTCCCTTCCTACCGGACTAAGCTGCACTGCCAGGTTGTCATAGCCGGCAAAGCTGCCAGTGAAATCGATGAAGGCACGGGTCTCCATATCACGCTGGCTGTCCAGATAGAACAGGCCGCCGATCCAGCGCAGCGGCTGATTCGATGGCGAAGTCAAGCGTATTTCCTGCGTGAAGGTTCTGACATGGCGATCCTGGCCTTGCCCGAATTGTCCTGGATCGCCGGGGAAAAGATAGTCGACCGGCCCCAGAATGCCACCCAGCACATTCGTCGGGTTCGTGAAGTCCAGGTCGGCGCGGTGGTTTGAGATCAAATCTGTATAGCCGCTGATCGCGGTGAGCAGTCCGAGACGAGTATCCACCTCGGCTTTGAAGGAGTAATCGTTTGTCTTGCCCCAGGTGACGCCCATGAGATTCTCGTTCGGCGAGACGATCTTGTTCGGGTTGCCGTCGCGCAACAGACTGTCCCAGTTGGAGCCGCCTCTGTAGTCTTGCGAACTTACGCGAAAGTCCAGGTTCACGCTATCACTTGCCGCCACCGTGAGCTTGGCGCGGATCGAGTTGTCGTGGTCGATGAAGTCCGAGCCCTTTTTCGTGAAGACGTTGTTGACGATGCCGTCCGACGACTTCGTTTGCCCGACGATGCGAAACAGCACCTTGTCGGCCACCAGCGCACCGCTAACGCCAGCACCCATTTCCCTGGTGTTGCCGGAACTGAAATCGGCCTTGACGAAGCCCTCGAGCTCGTTCTTGGGCTTCTTGGTTTCGATCACCAGCGCACCGCCAATGGCATTGCGGCCGTACAAGGCGCCCTGAGGCCCCTTGAGCACTTCGATGCTCTGGATGTCGAACAGGTTCATCCTCAACTGCTTCTGATCGTTCTGCGGCACCCCGTCGACGACCACCGCCACCGGCGAGTCCCCATTGTTCAGTTGCGTGACACCGCGAATGACCAGAAAGGAATTCGAGTAGGTGTGGGATTGGTCGAAAGACATGTTGGGCGTCATGTTCACGAAGTCCTGCGTGCTCTTGATGCCGGAATCTTCGATCTGCTTGGCCGTGAATGCCTTGACCGCGACCGGAACATCCTGCAATTTTTCATCGCGGCGCTGTGACTTTACGATCACCGTCTCCAGCACGTAGGCCGATTCGGCATTGCTGGCGGGTGCGGTTTGCGCCCAGACCGAGGTCGATCCCAATAGCGCTATCAAAGCCAAGGGAATCGGGGTGAGCTGTGCATTGCTGTGCTTGCGAGCTTGCATGGGGGAGTCTCCTTTTAATTGTGAGGGCAGGGTAACCGGGTGCGTTTCTTGAACCCGCGCTGGGTACTTGCCGCCATGTGGATTCTGTGCTGCATCGGATTAGGCTGGCGTGAGTTGGCGGGGGGGATGACTTGGCAAATCGGGGGGGGATGCCCGTAATTTCATATGCCCCAATGCAGACCAGGCGATCGCCAAGCGAAGCGCATTACCATCCGCCCACAAATAGATGTCTGCAATTCGTTTGTCCACTTCCCTTCCGGCACATGAAATTTAGAGGTCATCTCAGGCAAGCCCAGCAGAGTCAATATGCACCGATCGTGCATATTGATGAGGCGGTCTGGCGCGAGCGCCTGATTTCGCTGCTGCTTTCGGCGCCGCCGACGACGGCACGTTTGACCGTCGTGGTCGCTCCAGCCGGCTTTGGCAAGACCACGCTGCTGGCACAGTTGGCACGCCGTGCAGAACAGGAGGGCGCCACGGTCTGCTGGTTGAACTGTGATGCCAAGGACAAGGATCCGGAAATACTTTCCGAAAGCCTGCTGGCGGCACTGGCCTGCAGCAAGCTGCCTTCGAAACTCAAGGGAAGGGCACAGGCGCCTGACGTGGCAGGACTTATTGCCGGCATTTCCCAGCCGCTGCTGATTTTCATCGACGAGTTTGAAATCGCCTCCACGGAACTGGTGGACGATGTCATCGAAGCCATCACCTGGGCGGCTCCGGTCAACGTCAGCGTGGTGCTGGCGAGTCGCGAGATGCCGCATATCCAGCTGACAAGACTGCAGCTGGCGGGCAAGATCCGGATTGTCGACGCCGACTTCCTGCGCTTCAATTTTTCCGAGACCTGCTCCTTGCTGCAGGACTATATGCCGCAGCAGGCGCTGGAGAAGGTTGCCAGCTATGCCGACGGTTGGCCCTTCGCGCTGCAACTGGCGCGCTTGAGCGCCGCCGGCGGAGCGCTGGACAACTGGGCTGTCGAAGCCAGCGCCAAGATGCCGCGCCGACAGATTTTTGACTATCTGGCTGAGGAGGTTTTCTCCACGCTCAAACCCGAGACCCTTGCGTTTCTTTCGGAGGTGTCGGTGCTGGCAACGCTGGACGTTGCTTCGGCGAACTCGGTGCGCGAACGCTTTGACAGCCTGGGGTTTATCCGTGAACTCTCCGCGTTGAAGCCCATTGTGGTCGTGGATGAATCAAATTGGAGCGCGCGACTGCATCCTTTGTTGAGCGACTATTTTCTTGATGCGATGGACGTAAACGCCCCTGGAAAGAGAGCTGAGCTGCATTTGCGCGCCGCGCACCACATGATTGAGCGGCAGCGGGTTTACGAGGCGGTGGAGCACGCAGTGTCAGCCGGTCAGTTGGACGTGGCGGCGCAAATGATCGAAGACGCAGGTGCGCTGCTGTTGCTTCTCAGCGAAGGCGGTCTGCGTGTGCGCGCGATGCTGCAACTGCTGCCGCCGGCAACGATTATTCGCCATCCCAGACTTCGCTTGCTGCAATTGGTGCAACAGGTTGCGCTGAGTATGCCGCCCAGCGTCCAGTTCGAGCGCATCGAAAGTGCCATCAATGAAAGTAATCTTGGCGCCGAGGGTCCGGGACGATTGGAGCTTGAAGTGGGGCGTTGCTCCATGCTGCTGATCCAGTCCGAGCAGTCGCTGCTGCTTTCGCCGTGGCCCGTGTTGGAGCATGCAAAACGGATTGCGCAGGCCGTTGGTGCCGAAGACGGGCGAGCGCTGTGTATGTGCCTGGCGATCGAGATCTCGATGCTGAACCGCTACGGCCCGGTGGACCGGTGCGAGCGCCGCACCGCCCAGATTGAACGCTTGTACCGGGATTCAGGTTATCTGACCAAACCCTGGGTATGGATGTACCAGGCGCGCAATGCCTATGCACGGGGTGAACTCGACAACGCCGAGCAAATCATTCGGCATTTGCTGCACCAAGACGTCTACTTCGTGCAATACCGGCCCCATTTTCTCGGTCAAGTCACCTCGGTCTTACTGGGAAAAATACTCTTTCAGCGCGCCGACCTTGGAGCAGCGTTGGAGCAGTTCTCTTCCATAGCGATGACAGAGTCGTTCAACATGTTTGAGTTTTACGTCGGCACGATGGTGGACCCGGCGATCTGCGAAGCGGCAGGTGGCAATGCCCTGCGCGCGATCGAACTGTTGAATGGCGCACGCCATTTCGCTGCTGAGGAAAACCTCCCCCATCTTGCGGCGATCGCCGCCGCAGCTCAGGTAGAACTCGAAGTGAGATTCGGCGAAGCCATCAATGCCGAGCTCATCGCTACCTCCATGCCACTGGACGAGCTCTGGCAGTCTGCCTGCCTGCCCGCGACGCTGCCCTGGGATACGGTGGAGGCCCTTGCACGAGCGCGCTTTTTCCTGCAACTGTACGCAGAGAGGCAGGATTCGGCGCTCGAAACCGCCAATCTGTTTCTGGCGATGTCCATAGCGAGCAGCTACCACCTCAGTGAAATCGCCGCGCTGGTGATGCGTTCGTATGCCTTGCGTCTGCTGGAACGCAATGGCGAAGCTGGGCGCGATCTGCAGCGCGCATTGTTGTTTGCGCAGAAGTGCGGCGTGGTGCAGATTTTTATCGGCTTTGGCGCGGAAGTGATGGTCCGGGTCAGGGCCGTGAGCGAACAAAGTCTGGGGCTGACCAGCGCCTGGGCCGGGCATGTGGTCAAAGCCTGGGAGTCCGCATTCCGTTCCAGGTCCAGCGCCACCAGTGCCTTCAGTCGACCAAGCGCCACCAGCGCGTTCACTCCCCGCGAGCTCGATGTCCTTTGCGAATTGGCCAAGGACCAGTCGACCAAAATGATCGCCAAGACGCTGCTGCTGTCTCCCGAGACCGTGAAAAAGCACCTGAAGGCGATCTTCGCCAAGCTCGAAGTGGGCAAGCGCGAGGACGCGGTAGCGCAAGCACGACGCCGTGCGCTGATGCCCTGAAAAAACTCTCGAGCGCGGCGCGCCTTGCCGCCCGACTGCTGTGGTTCGAGTGAGGAGAGTGCGGTCGACTTCAGCCCGTCAACTCTTCCACCGGCACGAAGTCTTCGTCCAAGCCGAACATCCTGGGACCGAAGACCTTCAGGCATTCGGGTCTGCGCATGACTGGCGCAGCGCTGTAGCCGATGACACGAACGCGCTGGCCATAGGCGAGCATCTCGGCCGTCAGCGGCTCGGCGGTCTCGGTGTCCAGCACGCTGATCAAGTCCGGCACCACGGTCACGGTGCGGCCATTTCTTTTTACGATCAGGAATTCGTTCTGGATGTCCACGGTGAGCTGATCCGATTCGTCGGTGGTGTTGCCGATCACCACGCGCCCCCAATGCCAGCCGTCCCGAGTCTCGTGCGTCACGTCGACGATCTTGCCATCGAAGAGGATGCGCGCATGGCGTTCCTTGGCCGGGTCGTTCAGGTAGGCCATCAGGCCGGTGAATGGGTCCTCGAAATGGTCCCGCGCTTCGCGAATATGCCGGCCGATCTCTATGGTCTGGCTGATGGTGCCGAGCACAGCGGTCGCCTTTACCTGCGCACCCGACATCGGGTAAAAGCAGCCATAGACCATGGCCCCCAGCGCGGTGGCGACGCCGCGCACGACTTCCTCGGCCAGCCGGTCGGTGCTGGTCTCGAAACTCACCACGTTGCCCGAATCGTCCATCACGAAGCCCGGGCTGGTCTTGATGCCGTAGACGCTGAAGGTGGTCATCTCCAGGTGCGGAAATGCCCGCCCCATGCCGTCCCCGTCGACCACTGGCAGCCCGGTCTGCGCGCCCAGCGCCACCGGGAACATCGAGTTGGCCCCGCCTATTTCGGCGGAGATCAGCGCGTCGACCTTGCGACCGTAGAATTTTTCAGCATGCTCGAGCACGCGCAGCAGCGTCTTGGCGCTGACCAGGTGCTCCACCAGCACGGTGGGCGCGCCCACGCCGGCGATACAAACGACAAAGGCGTCGTCGGCCAGCTCACTGGCGTCCACGATCTTGGCGTGACGCCCCAGGCTGAGCTGCTGGCGCAGGAACAACTCGCCCACGTAGGGATCGCCTCCGCCGCCCGACCCCAAAAAGACAGCCCCTCGGGCCATGTCCTGGATTTCCTGCACGGTTTCAATCATTCGCATATGGGTGTTCGCTGGTTGGGTTGATAGGTCATTCGTCAGCCAGCTCGCCCACGGCGCGCACCTTGATCATTACCGAACCGCTCTTTATGTGCATCATCGGCAGTTCGACCACATCCACGATCTGCACGCTGTCCCGGTCGGCGCCTGCGGCGACTGCGGCGGCGATGGCCTCGTCCTTGGCCTTGGCCAGCGCGCCTTCGCGTCCCAGCGCACCAACGTCAAAGAGCCGGTCCACACGGCCGCTGACCAGTGCGATCGCCGCACCTATGGCATTGGCCACTTCGGCATACTCGGGCTGGTACACCTGAGAAGCACCTTTGAGGGGACGCGACACCAGGATCGCACCGCCGCCGACCAGCACCACGGGCACTGGCCGGCTGTTGGTCTTCATCTGGTCGATGGCGACCTCGATGCGGGCGTGGATGATGTCCAGCACGCTGCTCACCAGCGCATCGGGCAGGCCCGCGACCTTGCTCCTGTCGCCCAGCGAGAACTGGCCCGCACGCACAGCGATGTCGGTGGTGGTGAGCGTGTCGCCGCCAAAGATCATGCCCTTGTCCCTGAGCTGATAGCCCACCGAGTCCGGCCCCAGGGTGATGCCCGTGGCACTTTGACGCACGACCGTGCCGCCCCCCAGAGCGATCGAGAGCACGTCGGGCATGCGAAAGTTGGTCCGCACGCCCCCGATGGTGTTGGCGGTGGCGGTCTCTCTTGGAAAGCCGCGCAGCAGGAAGCCAACGTCGGTCGTTGTACCGCCAACGTCCACCACCACGGCTTCTTGCAAGCCCGTGAGGAAGGCTGCGCCCCGGATGCTATTGGTAGGGCCGGCCGAGCAGGTGAAGATGGGAAAGCGCTGCGCATACCCGGTGCTGATCAGCGTGCCGTCGTTCTGGCTGATGTAGATCGGGGCATTGATGCCCACGCTCTGGAAGGCACTGACGAGCGAGGTGACGACCTTGCGCGAGAGCTGGGACAGCGCGGCGTTGATGATGGCGGCATTCTCCCGGTCGATCAGACCCACACCGCCGACTTGCGCCGACAGCGTGATGTCGGCGTTGGGCAGATGCCGGCGCAGGATGGACGCGGCGCGCTCCTCGATGTCAGGGCGCACCGGCGCAAAGTTGGCGGTGATGACGATCGCATTCAAGCCCTTTTTCGCGATGTCGCGGCCAACCTTGTCCAACTCCTCCTCGTCCAATGGCGCGTATTCGAGTCCGGTGTAGAAGGAGCCGCCTCCCACCAGATAGATGTGAGAGCCGATGATGGCGCGCAGGTCGTCTGGCCAGGCCACCATCGGTGGCACGCCGTCCGACTTCGGCAGGCAAATGCGCACCACCGCCACTTCGGACAGATGGCGGCGTTGCAGGAAGGCGTTGACGAACTGCGTCGTTCCGATCATGACGCTGCCGATATTGCCCGCCGGCACGCCTGATCCTTGCAGCAACTCGCGCACTGTGCTGATCACGCCCCCGCTGATGTCGTCTGTGGTGAAGCTCTTGTGGGCCCCCAGCACCTCGCTGCCCGACATCAGCACCCCGTCGGTGTTCGTGCCCCCCACGTCGATGCCCAGCCTGAGTTTGTTTTTCTTCATTCTTTATCTCGATCGAGAGCGGTCGTTGCCTGCATACATTCTGGCGCTTGCCCTTGTCCAATCCATTATTTTGCCGGGGGGGGGTGCGTGGCGAATCGGGGGGGGAGCGACGGACCGGCAACGCCCCCCCCAACTTTTCAGCGCGCCCCACCCGCCGTACCGCTTGCTGGCCCTGCCGAAGCCGGCCACCATTGTTGTAACTCAACGAGGCTTGGCACGAGAGTGCTTTTGGAAGTTATGCAATCGAAATATCGGGTCGCTGTCGACGTCGGCGGCACCTTCATGGACTTCGTCCTGATGGACGAGCAGACGGGCGAAATCCGGATCGAAAAAGTGCCGTCGATCGCTCATCAGCTACCCGAGCAGTTCATGAAGGGGCTGAGCGCCTTTGGTGTGGACATGGCGACGATCGCACGTATCTTCCATGGCATGACCGTGGGTGTGAATGCGCTGATCCAGGAGCGCGGTGCCCGGGTCGGGCTGATCACGACCCGAGGGTTTCGCGACGTGCTGGAAATGGGACGCGGCGGGCGCAAGCCGGTCTACGATTTCGTCCAGGGCAACCCCAAGCCGCTGGTTGAACGCTTTCTGCGGCGCGAAGTCACCGAGCGCATTAGCGTGCAGGGCGAGGTGCTCGAGCCCATCGACCTGAACGAGGTCGACCGCGAGGTGGACTACCTGCTGTCCCAGGGCGTGCAGGCCGTTGCCATCACTTTTCTTCATGCTTACGCGCACCCGTCGCACGAGATTGCGGCGCGCGAACGCATTGCGGCGCGCTATCCGCAGCTGCCGGTGTCGGTCTCGCATGACATCGCCGCCGAATGGCGGGAATACGAGCGCACCTCCACCACCGTGCTCAACGCCTTCATCCAGCCCATCGTCAGGGGTTATCTGGATCAACTGCAACTGAAATTGACCGAAGCCGGCTATACCCAGCCGCTGGCGATCATGCAGTCCAACGGCGGCGTCGCCGACGCCCAGACCGCAGGCATGAAGCCGATCCGCACGCTGATGTCGGGGCCAGCCGGCGGCGTCATCGGCGCGAAGTACTTATGCTCGCTGCTGGGCTACAAGAACGTTATCTGCACCGACGTGGGCGGCACCAGCTACGACGTGGCCATCATCGAGGACGGCAATATTCTCGAGCGCAGCCAGACCGAAATCGCGCGCCGCCCGGTGCTTGGCTCGCTCATCGACGTGATCTCGATCGGCGCAGGTGGGGGCTCGATGGCCTGGCTGGACCACCGCATGGCTCTCCAGGTGGGACCACAAAGCGCGGGCGCGCATCCGGGGCCGGTCTGTTTCGGCCGCGGCGGCGTTGAACCTACGACGACCGATGCCCACCTGGTATTGGGGCGCCTGGACCCGGACTATTTCCTGGGCGGGCGCATGCAGCTCGATCTGGCAGCAGCGACCCGGGCGATCGAAGAGAAAATCGCCAAGCCCTTGGGCATCACCGTGCAGCAGGCCGCGCATGGCATCGTGGTCATCGCCGAAACCAATATGGCCAATGCGATTCGCACCAAGACCGTCGCACGCGGCCTGGATCCGCGCGAGTTCGTGTCGCTGGCCTACGGTGGCGGTGGCGGTCTATTTGCCTGTTCGGTGGCCGAGGAACTGGAAGTGCCGCGCGTCATCGTTCCGATCGCACCGGCGAATTTTTCTGCCTGGGGCATTCTCAGCAGCGACTATGTCGAGGATCAGGTGCGCACCAAGGTTCTGCCGTTTGACAGCGGGCATATCGGGCAAAGCCTGCTGGTCCTGGATGAACTCGCCGAACACGCGCTCCAGGCTGTGGCCGGCTACGGTTTTGAGCGCGCAGACATCGTTTTGCTGCGCCGCGTGGACATACGCTTCGAGAATCAGGAATTCACCATCACGGTCGAGTTGGATCCGGCGTGGCGCGATGCCGCATCGATCCTGGCTGGGGTGCGCGAGCGTTTTGTCAGCTCGCATCTGCGCTTGTACGGTCATGGCGACCCAGTCGCCAACCTGGAACAGGTGTCGATCCGCTGCCGAGCTATTGGCCACGTGCGCGCCCCTGAAGTGGCGCGAATTTCTGCGCCGACCAAGGTGGCGATACCGCGCAGCAGGCCCGTCTATTTCCACAGCCTGCGTGCCATGGTGCCGACGCAAATCGTCGAGCGCGATACCTTGGCCCCCGGGCAGAAACTGCAGGGCCCGGCCATCGTCGACGAGTGGACCATGACCACCGTCGTCCCGCCCGGTTGGACCTGCCTTTGCGATGACTACGGCAACTTGGTCCTTGATCCAGCTATCAAATAAGAGATAAATATGACTGCTATCGATGTCGTCTTGACAGAAATAATTCGCAACCGCTTGGTCGCCAGTACGGAGGAGATGGCCAAGACCTTGATCCTCACGGCCTATAGCCCCTTGCTGTACGAAGTCCAGGACTTCTCGGTCACCATCATGTCGGCACAGGGCGACATGTGGGCCGAAACACCGGGCGTGATTGTCTTCAGCCAGGCCTTTCCCGATGCGGTGCGCGCCGGCATCCGGCGCTGGGACGGTCGCTTCGATGAGGGCGACGTGATGATCGCGAACGACCCGTTCGAGACCGGCACGCATATCTCTGACACCAATATCTACATGCCCGCCTTTTACCAGGGCGAACTGATTGCGTTTTGCGGCATCGCCGCACATTGGGCCGACATTGGCGGTAAGAGCCCCGGGGGTTGGTGCCCTGACACCACCGACATGTACCAGGAAGGCATGTGTTTCCGCCACCAAAAAATCATCGCCGCAGGCGTCAAGAACGAAGCGCTTTGGGATTTCATCGCCGACAACGTGCGCGTGCCCGTCATCGTCAAGGGCGATCTTGAGGCTCAGATCGCCGCTTGCCGCCAGGGGGTGGCGCGAATCCAGGCGCTGTGCGCCAAATACGGAGCCAATGTGGTGCGCGAGTCGATGGCGCATGTGATCGTCGAAACGGACAAGGCCATGCGGCGCGCTGTGGCCAAGTTACCGCAGGGCGAATACGGCGCGTCGATAAGAATGGACAGCGACGGTGTGAATCCGCATGGCGAATTCCTGGTGTGCCTAAAAGTCACGGTATTGCCTGACCGCATCGCGTTTTCACTCAACGGCTCCAGCCCGACCGCGCAGGGCCCCATCAACCTGCCCGCGCAATGCTCGCGCGGCATTCTGGCCTCGTCCATCAAGGGCCTGCTCATGCCCCATGACCCCTGCAATGCCGGGCACACGCAGTGCCTGGAGTTCGAACTGCCGCCGTCCAGCATCATCAACCCGCAGCGGCCTGCCCCTACCGATTCCTACGGCTACATTGTCGAGTGCCTGATGGAGTTGATGTTTCGCTGCTTTGCCAACATTCTTCCCGAAACATGCCCGGCCGGCGGTTACCAATTGACCATCGGCATGATGTCGCGCACACAGCCACAATTCGGCAAGCCCTTCATCATGTCCGATCCGGTGCACGGCGGCAATGGCGCCACGCACGACAGCGATGGCCCCACGAACCAGTTGATCGGCAATGGCGATCTGCCGAACAACCCGGTCGAGGTGACCGAGACGCGGCATCCGGTGCGCATAGAGCGCTTCGAGTTCGCGTCCGAAATGCGCGGCGCGGGTAGGTTCTTCGGCGGAAAGGGTGTGCGCAAGGACTACCGGCTGTTGGAGGACGGCTGTTTCCTGGGCTTGATCACAGAAAATACCAAGGATGTGACGTCCAAGGGTGTCAACGGCGGGGGCAATGGTCGCCCTGGTTCCTTCGCATTCAACCCCGGCACGGCAGAAGAGAAGACCTACACCGAACGGATTGCCAGCATCGGGCCCTTTGCCAAAGGTACGGTGTTCCGCTCCACCACGGGCGGCGGCGGCGGCTGGGGATCGCCTCTGGAGCGCGACCCGCAGATGGTGTTGGCCGACATTCGCAACGGCTTCATCGACGTGGCGCAAGCGCAGGCGGTCTGCCGAGTCGTGGTGGTGGAGCGAGCCGGCGAATTGGCCGTGGACCAGCAGCAAACAGAGCAATTGCGTGCTGCATGATTACGCTGTTCAAGAACGCGAAGATCTTTGACGGCCATAGCGAAGAAATCCTGGATGGCGGCGATGTCGTCGTTGAAGGTGGACAAATCAAGGAAGTCGGTGCCAACTGCGGCAATTTTTCCAACGCGCAGGTCATCGATTGCCAGGGCCGTTACCTGATGCCGGGTCTGATCGACTGCCACTTTCATGCGAACTCCCCGAGCATGAACGTTGCTGTGATCGAGCATATGCTGCCGCCGCTGTTGGCAGCCCATGCGGTCAAAGTGCTCGAAGGCACGCTGCAGCGCGGCTTCACGACGGTGCGCGATGCTGCGGGCGGTGATATGGGCTTGTGGATGGCAATCGAGCAGGGGCTCATCAAGGGCCCGCGTTTTTACTTTTCCGGCCGTGCCATCTCGCAGACCGGGGGGCATGGCGATATGCGGCCCGGCAACGAACGCGAACTGTGTGGCTGTGGTGTTTTCGCCGGCGCCCTATCGTTGGTGGCTGACGGCGCTGACGCGGTGCGTATTGCAGTGCGCGAAGAGTTGCGCAAAGGCGCGCACCAAATCAAGATATTCGTCTCGGGAGGCGTTCTGTCACCCACGGACCCGATATGGATGCCGCAGTTCACCGAGGAGGAAATCCGTGCCGCTGTCTACGAGGCCGCGACACGGCGGACCTATGTGATGGCACATAGCCACACCGACGATTCGTCGCGCCGATGCTCGGAATATGGTGTGCGCAGCATCGAGCATGGCACGCTGATCAATCAGGACGAGACCGCGCGCATTCTCGCCAGGAACGGCACCTACGTTGTACCGACGCTTTCGGTGGGCGACGTGCTCAAGCGCCATGTGGACGAGCTCAAGTTGCCGCCCGCGGTTGTTGCCAAGATCAAGGGCGTCGGCAATGAGTCGCTTCGTTCGATCGAGGTTTGCGCGAGGGCTGGCGTCAAGCTGGGTTTTGGCACTGACTTGCTGGATCACGCTTTTCACCCGTTCCAGGGCGGCGAGTTCGAATTGCGCGGCGAGGTCAGCAAACCCATCGACGTTTTGCGCTCTGCGACCTCGATCAACGCCGAAATCCTGCAGATGGCCGGCCAATTGGGCTGTATCCAGGCCGGCGCGCTGGCCGACATCCTGGTGCTCGAAGGCAACCCCTTCGCCGACCTGGCGCTGTTTCGAAAGCCAGAGAAAAATATTCCAGTCATCATGAAGGGTGGCGTCCTGGTGCGCAACCGCCTTTCATGACGAGGTTTCGGCAGTTCAAAAGGCGAAGAATTTGCCCTGTCATTGCGAGCAATGAAGCGGCGAGGCAAGCCATGCGGAGCGTCCCCAAGGGCTGGGTGGCTCGGTTGTGTTTGCAATGACGGTTGGGCTGAAATCTGTTCTGACTAAGCAAGAAGGGGTTTGAAGATGAAAAAACGATTCGATCTGTCCTACGCGATCACGCTCGCCGCCATATTTACCACCGGGTTCCTATCGGCGGCCTTGCTTATCCTCAAACCCTTGATCGTCGGCGGCTTGATCGACGACTACCATTTTTCACCGGCGCAGGCCGGCTATGTCACCGGCATCGAAATGGCTGGCATCGGCCTGGCGTCCTTCATCGTGGCGGCCATCGGTGGTGCCTGGAACCGGCGCCACGTCGTTCTTCTCGGGGCCACGATCGGCATCCTTGGAACTTTGGGGCCGGTGTTGTCAGATGCCTTCGTTCCGATTCTTTTGTGTCGTTTCATCGCTGGCTTTGGCTGCGGTCTGGTAGCGGCAATCGCCTTGGCCGTGATCGCGACAACGCGCGACCCGGACCGCACTTTCGGGCTGTACTACATGATGTCCTACGCCTTCGCAGCGCTGCTGATGGCCGGGGGCGTGTGGGCGATAACCCACTTCCATGTTCGAGGCGCCTACGTGTTTCTGGCTCTGACCTTGCTCGTGATTTATGTCACGGCCCACCGGATTCCGGAAAGCTTCACCGGATTGAAGGGTGATGGCAAAGCGCAAGCTCTTCCGCCGTTTCCGTTGGTGGGGGCCGCATTGAGTCTGGGCTTGTCGCTGCTTTTCTGGATCGGACTCGGCGGCGTCTGGGCCTTTCTGGAGCGACTTGGTTTGCAGGCTGGCGTGGACCGTGAGGCCGTCGGCAGCGTGCTGACTTTCTATGCCGTAGCCGCCTTTGCCGGCGCGTTGACCGCCTCGTTGCTGCATACGCGCTTGGGCCGGTTGCCGATGTTGACCGCAGCCATCGTCGGCGCGGTGCTCAGTGTTGGGTTGATTGGCTGGGTTCCAGGCCTGGTTCCGTTCGCTGCCGGCGTGATCATTTTCAGCTACATCTGGCCGCTGTTTCTTACATACCTGAGCGGCACCATGGCGGTGATCGACCCCGCGGGGCGAGTGGTTGCGATGAGCGTGGCCAGCCAATGCATCGGTATGGCGCTTGGGCCGGCAATCGGCGGTGAACTCGCGGGTCGCTACGGTTACGTATCCATTGCGGTGATGGCATTGATCTGCTTTGCGATGGCGCTGGCGCTGCTGCCCCCGCTGGTGCTCAGGATGCGTGCTGCCGAATCTCTGTCTGGCAGCCCCGTCTTGCCTTGAGACCGTGCAGCCAGGCCAGGCCAGCATGTTCGGATTCGGACGGGTGGATGCGAGCGCCGCTGTGAAGTTACCGCGCGGGAGGTTGTAGCGATGGCCTTGTTGATTGTCAGCGGCGCCGAGGTGCGGCGCCTGCTTCCCATGGGCGAGTGCATGACCGTGATGGCCGATGCGCTGGCCGCCTTGTCGCGTGGCGATGCCATGGTGCCGCTGCGACAGATCATGTGGTTGCCCGAAAATGTCGGCGCCTTGGCGCTCATGCCCAGTTATGCAGCCCATGTGCCGGCGATGGGGGTGAAAGTGGTGAGCGTCTTCCCCGGCAATCACGGTACGCCCTATGACGCGCATCAGGGCGCCGTGTTGGTGTTTGAGACCCGGCATGGGCAACTGGTCGCCATGGTGGATGCAAGCGCCATCACCGCTATTCGCACTGCAGCGGTCAGCGGCGTGGCTACCCAGTTGCTCGCGCGCCCCGATGCGCAATCGCTGGCCATTCTGGGCAGTGGCGTGCAGGCCGCCTCGCATCTCGACGCGATGCTGGCCGCGCGTGCCATCACCACGGTGCGCGTCTGGAGTCGCGACATCGCGCGCGCAAAGCACTTCGCTTCGCGCGCCGCGGAGCGGCACGGTATCGCCGTCACCGCTTGCGCCACGGTCGAAGACACGGTACGCGACGCCGACATCATCTGCACCACCACGGCGGCGCGCACCCCCTTGCTGCACGGCGAGTGGATTGCCCCCGGCACGCATGTGAACGCGGTGGGATCGAGCGTGTCCTTCACGCGGGAACTCGACACGAATGCAGTGCGCCGCGCGCGACTGTATGTCGACCGGCGCGAATCCACGCTCAACGAAGCCGGCGATTTTCTCTTTCCAAAACAGGAAGGTGTGATTGGCGACGATCACATCGTGGGCGAAATCGGTGGGCTGCTGCTTGGTACCGTGGCCGGTCGTCAAACATCGGACGAAATCACGCTCTTCAAGGGCCTCGGGCTCGCCGTCGAAGACGTGGCCGCGGCGCAGTACGTGTACGCCAAGGCGCTGCACGCTGGCCTTGGTGTGCAGGTAGAACTTGGAGGCAAGCGCGACGATGAATAACATGTTGACCCTTGATGACATTCGGGCTGCGCGCGCACGCATCGGCGACTCGGTGCTGCGTACGCCGCTGGTACGCCTGAACGTCGATGACACCACGATTTATCTGAAGCTTGAAAACCTGCAGCCCATCGGCTCTTTCAAGCTGCGGGGTGCGGGCAACGCCATCGCCCTGGCCACGCCGGAGCAACTGGCGCATGGCGTGTATACCGCCAGCGCCGGGAACATGGCGCAGGGCGTTGCGTGGCATGCGCGTCGCCTGGGAATTCCGTGCACTGTCATCGCTCCCGATCACGCGCCCGCCACCAAGCTGGAAGCCATCGCACGACTGGGCGGCAGCGTCATCAAGGTGCCATTCGCCACCTGGTGGCAGGTGCTGGTGACGCGGCAATATCCGGGCCAAGCGGGCTTCTTCATTCATCCTGTGAGCGATGCGGCCGTGATGGCGGGGAACGGCACCATCGGCCTGGAGATTCTCGAAGATCTTCCGCAAGTAGACGAAATCCTCGTACCGTACGGCGGGGGCGGCCTGGCTTGTGGCATCGCCACCGCGGTGCGCGCACTGAAACCCGACGTGCAGATATTCGCGTGTGAAGTGGAGACCTCCGCCGCCTTCTCCGCAGCACTCGCTGCCGATGTGCCAACGCCCATCGACTACATCGCCAGCTTCGTGGACGGCATCGGATCAGGCTGTGTTCTCGCCGAAATGTGGCCGTTGGCGCGCGCATTGCTCGACGGCTCTGTGGTCATGACCTTGGCCGATGTAGCCGACGCGGTACGCACCTTGGCTGAGCGCAATCGCGTCATTGCCGAGGGGGCGGGTGCCGCACCGGTGGCGGCGGCTTTGCAGCGTGACGCCACGCGGCGGCACGGTGGAGCGGCACCGCGCACGGTGGTGTGTGTCGTGTCCGGGGGCAATATTGATTTCGAAAAGCTGGCGCGCATTTACCGGCGCGAAATGTGATGAGGGCTAAAGCTAAGGGAGCATCGCCATGACAGACAAGTTCGAAAACCCGATGGGTTTGATGGGGTTCGAGTTCGTCGAATTCGCGGCACCGGCGGCCAATACGCTCGAGCCCTTGTTCGAAAAATTGGGCTTCAGCCTGGTGGCGCGGCATCGCTCCAAAG
>CANFIC010000023.1 GCA_947446685.1 Burkholderiales bacterium | reverse complement strand
TGGCTTGCGCCTGGAGTTTCTTGGCCCAGACATTGCGCATCTCGCGCACCTCGGCGTCGTCGGGGTGCAGCTTGAGGAAGTTGTCGAACAGGCCCAGCGACTCGGCCCGCGTCACATTCAGCCAGCCCAGCGCCATCTTCCAGCTTTCGGTGGCGAAGCCGCTGACGCTTGGAATCTGCGCAACGCGCGCCAAGCGCTCGATGCCCTCGATACGGGTTTGCAGCTTCGGGGCTTCGCCGCGTGCCAGCAGAAATGCCAGGTGCATCTCGATCTGTGCATCACTGGGGGAAGCTTTGGCCAGGCGCTCGAGGCCGCTGCGTGCAGCTTTGAAGCCACTGGCCGATTGGCTCAGCATCAGGTAATACTCGAGCGCAATCGCGCCTTGCGGCTCTTTGCCGCGCAGTGCCAGCTGGAATTGTTCCAGCGCTTGTTCGACCTCATGCGACTCGTACAGCAGCCTTGCTTTTTCCAATGCCTTTGGACCCTCACCGGTGCGCAGATTGATGTCCTGCTCGAGCAGCGCAACATAAGGTCCGTTCGGGTCCTGCGCCTGCAGGCGTGCCAGTAAATCGGCCGGGCTGCGTTTTTGATTGATTTCAACTTGAGCCAGGCCGTACAAGGCGCGCGGCTCGTCGGGTTCGAGCCGCAGGAGTTTCTTCCAGGCTTCGGCAGCGCGGTCGTTATTGCCCTGCGTCTGCCAGAACAGCCCTTGATCAAGCAATGCCTTGTTGGCGGCTGCGTGAACGTTGCCGGCCTGGCAGCTTGCGCCGACGATCAGACCTATGGCTAGTTTGCTGGGGAACATGAGTTTTGCCATTTGAGTTGTACCTGTCCATTGCGCGCGAAGCTGAAGCGCTGTTCAATCCAGCCGAGTCCGAACAGGCTCAGCACATGGTCGTAATAGAGCGGCAAGCCTTTGGCGAGTTGCTCGGGCAGCAGCGAGGCGGCGCGCATTGAGCGCGCGCGCTCGACCTGCTGCAACATCGGTCCGCTCGCACCGACTTGTTGCAGATAGGGCGCCAGGGCTGCTGAAAATCCGAAAGGCCCGATCCCGCTGGCCAAACCGGTCTGCGAATCGACCGATTCAGGCGGCCAAGCGCCTTGTGGAAGGCTCCGGTTCATGCCGCTCAAGGACTTCAGCAGCGGCGCTGCCAAAGGATCCTCAGCCGCCGTCATGCCGGCCCACAGATAAACGCGAATCGCGTCATAGCTACCGCGTGCACCGAGCACCGGATCGACCGTGACCAGCGGTCGGCGCTCTGCGCTGGCGCGATAGCCGATCCAATCCGCCACCAGACCCTTGGGGCTCGCCATCGTAATCAGCAGGACGGTGTTCGAAGCGATGTCGTTCCAGGGCCCTTGCGGATCTTCTTGCGCGAAGCGGCGTAACTGCGGTATTGCCAGGTAGCTGGGATTGAGCCGCCAGCCGCCATCAGTTTGCACAAA
This sequence comes from Burkholderiales bacterium, assembly GCA_947446685.1. Lineage (GTDB taxonomy): Bacteria > Pseudomonadota > Gammaproteobacteria > Burkholderiales > Burkholderiaceae_C > Paucibacter_A. Next base: position 19,748 of record CANFIC010000023.1, on the reverse strand, counting down.
ACCATAGGGTGCCGGCAAAAGCATCGGCCCGATGCCGGGCAGATCAACGACTTCTTGGCTGGCAATCGCCTTGAGCAGCGCTTGCCCGTCGCGGACCAGATCGTCGCGCGACCAGATCCGGCCGGCCTCAAGCAGGGCATAGGCGAACCATTGGTCGGCATCGGCAGCTGAATTGCTGTCGAGTACGCGCCAGTTGCCATCACTGGCGCGGCCCCAATGCCAGGACGGCAACCTGCCGACGGCCGGATCAGTGCCCAGCAGGTTCTGTATCGACCAGCGCCAGAGCTGGTTGAAGGCCTGCTGATCGTTGGCCACCAAGGCGAAGAACATGGCATAGGACTGGGCTTCTGAAAAGCTGTCGCGCATTGCGCTGTTGGCAGCCAGCACGCGTCCGTCCGGCGCGATGAAATGCTGTTTGAAGTCCCGCCAATGGGGCCAATCCTGGGCACCGCATTGCGCAGCGAAGCCGCTTGTGGCAGCTGCGCTCAAAGCCAGGCCGATGGCAGCCAGCCCCTTGCCCATATTGATCATGGCGCCGAGCGCCTTTTTGCCTGGGCGCGCAGGATTGCCCGTGCGGGCAAGGCCAGCAGCAAGGCGCCGAAGGCGCCGATCAGCAGCAGCAGTGCGAAATTTTCCGACAGGGCCAGTCGCGCCTGGGTGAACCAGTCAAGGTCGCCGATATGGTAGGTCGGCTTGGATTTCAGCATCTCGACTTGCTGGCCGCGAAGCACAGCCAGGCTGCCTGAAATCTTCGACGTCAGCAGGTCATCGCCGAGCAGCGCCCCGATGCCGGCCTGCAGTCGTTCGGGGTCGGCGCCCCAGAGCAACACCACCGAACGGCCGCTGCGCAGTGGCGATTCGAATCCGGCCGCGAACGCGCTCATGCCCTTGCTGCTGAAGTCGCTTGCCGGTGCAGCTCTGAGCGATTCGGGCAGGAATCCGCTCAACCAAGCGACGGCCTGGTCGAAGATCCCGGCCAGACCGGCGCGCTGGCCCTCGTCGAGCCCGGCTGGCATAGCGCCGGCCCAGGACTTCAGCAATGACTGGTTCTCGCCCGAAGCAATCAGCAGCAGATCCTTGGATGCAACGCTGTCGACCTGGGCGCTGCGTACCACCTCGATGCCGGTGCCGGGATAGCCGGTCGACTCGCCGAGGCGGCCAAGCAGGTCCAGAAAGGCCGACAGTTCCTGGACCTTCGGCTGATCTGGCAGCACCACGGCGGTCTGCGACAGATCAGCCAGGCGGGTGAAAGGAAAGCCGATGCGGCCGAATGCAGCCAGATCAGGCATGGCCAGAAAATGGCTATAGCCCGAGATGTCGATGGTCGAATCAGGGTCGATGGCGCCGCGTACGTTGTCGATGATGACGTCGCGGCATTCGCCTTGCTTGATGTAGTCGTATTGGTAGCGCAGGTCGATCTGCGACCGCGGCTGCAGCATCGCCAGCGGGATTCTTGCCGTCGCCTGCATCGGCAGCGTTTCGTCGGATTGCAGTTTGGCCAGCATCGGCCCGGCGCCGAGTTTTTCGATTGGCAGCAGAGGAACTGATTTCACGAATTTGCCATTGACGTCGACCGTCAGCGATGAATTGGCCGAGGTCGGTTGTGGCGTATAGCGGTATTTCAGATTCAGCGGCACGCCTTTGTCTTGCCAGCTGAACAGGTCAGGGGGCAGCCGCAGCTTGATGGCAATCGCGCCTGGGTCATAGCCGGTCACGTCGAGTGCCTGCGAGCTGCTCAATTCACCCAGCTTGACCGGCCGGTCGGCGCGCAGCCAGTTCGGTGCGTCGTAGGGCCGGCGGGAACGAAGCTCGGGGGCTTCGGTGATCGAGACCATCGGCCCGGTCAAGGCTTTCGATCCATTGGCGAGCGCCCTGGCTGCCAGTTTCAAGTCCTGGCTATCGCGCCCCATCACCAGCAACAACTTGCCAGCCGGGTCATTCGGATTGACAAAGACCGCCAAACCGGGTCCCGCAGCGCTGGGCATTTTCATCCCGCTGATGGCCGCCTGTCCGCTGAGGAAGACGATCGCATTGCCCTTGGCCGGAATCAAGTCGATTGCCGCCGGGAAATGCAGGATCCTGCCGTTGGCACGAGCACCGAACCAGGAGACCAAGGTGCCTGCGGCTTCCAGCATGCTGTTGTCAGGTTGGCCTTGAAACACCACCGGCAAGCGCAAGTTACGGCCGTCTCTGGCATCGAAAAAAGGCTCGGGCAATGCGGCGAGTTCGTTCGGCAAGGGGTTGGCGTCGGTGCTCAGCTCAAGCTCGCTCTGGTTGCTGATATTGGCCCACAAGCTGCTGTGCTGTGGATCTTCGCAACCGGTCGTGTAATGCCCGATCAATTGCAGGGTCAGCTGGTTGTATTCGGTGAACAGATGAGGTGGCAAGTTGACGACCTGGGTCATCTGTGCGCCGGCCGCATCCTTGGGCAAAGTCAGACTGGCGGCCACCTCGCCGTTGATCAACACATTGATTTTCGACAGCTCGTTGAGCAATTCAGGTGAATAGGCGTAGCTGAGCTTGAGCGTCGCCTTGCTGATCACCTCGTCGGCCCGGACATTGAACGGGATCGCATAACGGCCATCGACACCGCGCAGATTGAAGGGCTGCTTGACGCCAAGTTGTTTGAAGCTCAAGCGGTAAGGGTGGCCTTCAGGCGCAGCAGTTGTCGAAGGGTTGTCGGGCTTGCTGGCAGGCTGGGCGCCCAGGGTCGCACAACAGCTGAGCATGGCAACAGCCATCAAGCGCACTAGTTTGCGGGCGGCAGGATGCTCAGGGGTCGGAAATCTTGACATCGATGACATGGCTTGGTTCATGGGTTAATTGGGTCTGTTGGCGCCGCGGCGCAACTTGACAGGCATGCCAAAGCCCCTGCCCAGGGACAGGCGCAACAGGTTGGCACCGCCGAAGCTCAAAACATTCCGTAGCGAAGTCAGCGGTGCGTCGATCGTCGAGCGGCCCCATTCGCCCAGCCAGGCATCAGCGCGCGAGAAGGTGACCTGCGCCAGTTCGCGTTGCTGGGTGACGGTCAAAGCGGCGAACTCGATGCCGACGATAGCCCCTGCGCTGACCACGGTGCCGGGGAGCACGGTCTCGAAGCTGCTGCTGCTCAAAGCGATATTGATCTTCTCGCCCAGCTTGACCCTGGCCTCGGCCGGCAAGGTCAGGCTGACGCCGTCAGTCGACAGATCGCGGGTTTCGCAGACCAGGGTGCGACCATTGGGCAGATGGATCGTCGCCGGCAGCACCGCATTGACCCGCGGCGTGGAACGCATCTGACTGGCTTCGTTGGCAACGAAGACTGCCGCGCTGGTGATGGTGATGTTGTAGAGACCCCAGACCAGATTGATCACCACGGTCGAAGCGCTGCCATCGCCGGACAGCAGTCGCCAGGCTCCCGCTGCCATCCCGGCCAGATTCAGCAGCAGCAGCACCAGATAGGGCGAGCCCATACGCCAGTCGTAATAATTTTCCTTGACGATGCCGCCCTTGGCCGTGACATTGAATTTGCCGAGCTTGGGGCTGACCAGGGCCAGCAGCACCGGCCAACTGATGTACCAGGCCAGGACGGTCTCGTAGACTTCGTTCCAGAAGCTGTGCCTGAACTGGCCCTGCAGCCTCGAATTGGTCGCGATGCTCAGCAGGATATGCGGCAAGGCAAAGGTCAAGACCATCACTCCCGAAGCCTGGAAGACCTGGGCACCGAAAAAAAGATAAGCCAAGGGCGCAGTCAGGAACACCAGGCGCGGCAGCCCATAGAAGAAATGCAGCATCGCATTGGCATAGCAGAGTCTTTGTCCCCAGGTCAGTCCGCGGCCCAGAAACGGGTTGTCGATGCGGAAGATCTGGGCCATGCCACGGGCCCAGCGGATGCGCTGTCCGATATGGGCGGACAGGCTTTCGGTGGCCAGTCCGGCGGCCTGCGGGATCGCCAGATAAGCCATGTTGTAGCCCTTGCGGCTCATCTTCAGCGAGGTATGTGCGTCTTCGGTCACGGTCTCGACGGCAATGCCGCCGACCTCCATCAAGGCCTTGCGCCGCAGCACGGCGCAGGAACCGCAGAAGAAAGCGGCATTCCAGAGGTCATTGCCGTCCTGCACCAGGCCATAGAACAATTCGCCTTCGTTGGGGACGACCCGGAAGGTATTGAGGTTGCGTTCGAACGGATCGGGCGAATAAAAAACATGCGGCGTCTGCAGCATCGCCAGCTTTTTGTCCTGCAGGAAAGCGCCCAGGGTGAGTTGCAAAAACGACCTTGTCGGCACATGGTCGCAATCGAAGATCACCACGAACTCGCCTTGGCTGCGCGCCAAAGCGGCATTGAGATTGCCGGCCTTGGCATGGGCGTTATCGGCGCGCGTCAGGTAAATCACGCCGGCCGCCTGGCTGAAGACTTTGAACTCCTCGCGGCGTCCGTCATCGAGCAGGTGGACGCGCAAGCGGCCGGTTGGCCAGTCCATCGACTGCGCGGCCAGCACCGTGGCACGGACCACGCTCAGCGGTTCGTTGTAGGTCGGAATGAACACATCAATCGTCGGCCATGTGCTGATGTCGGCGGGCAAGGGCTTCGGCTTGCGCTTCAAGGGCATGGTGGTCTGCACATAGCCGAGCAGCAGGATGGTCAAGGCATAGAGCTCGGCCAGCACCAAACCCCAGCCGAGGATGCCGTCAAGCAGATGATCGAAGTCGAGCGTATTGCTCAAGCGCCAGAACATATAGCGCAGCGATGCGGTCACCGACAGCATGACCATCAGAGTCACGCCGATCTGGCCCGGCACCGAGCGCCTGATCCAGAGCGCCGCGATCACCGTGACGATACCGAAGGCAAATTGCTGATAGACGTCGAGCGGCACCGCAATCACCAGGGCGGTCATGACAGCGGCGACCAGCAGCAAGGCCTTGCTCAGCAGCGGATGGGCCTGCCAGCGCGTCTTGACCTTTGTGCCTGACAGCCATTCGGCAGGCTGGGCGGGTGCTGCGCTTTTCACGCTGCTGTCCGGTAACTCAAGGCAAGGCGGGACAGCACCTGCTCGCAAATCAGCGCCAGGTCTGCAGCGCCGCGGCTGTGTTTGTCGTAATCGCAGACGAACTGGTTGCAGGCCAAGGCTTCAGGAATGGCCTGATCCTGATGCACCAGCCCCAAGGCCCTCTTGCCGAACTGGGTGCGCATGACATAGGCAACATCGCTATTGAGTTGGCGCGAATGGTCGACCTGGTTGACCAGATAGGCATAGTCATTGAAGTCATTGCGGTTCAGGCAATAGCGTTGGATCAGACCAACCATCGAGGGCAGGGTGGCGTAAGAAGCCGCATCCGACAGCACGACGATCAAGGCCATATTCGCTGCCGTCAAGGCTTGGGTCAGATAGACCGAGGGCCCCGGGGGGGTGTCGAGGATGACCACCGCGTCTTCAGGCAGATTCAGCATTTCGAGCCTTTGCCGCAACAGCAGGGGCTGCTCCCTGAGCAGATGTTCGAAAGCCTCGCGGTCTTCTTCCTCGACCTGGCCGTAAGGCATCAAGTCACAACCGAACTCTGTTTGCAGCAAGGCATGACGCAAGTCCATGCCGGTCAGTACGGCTTCGACCAGACCATCGCCACATGGCATGCTGAGACCGAAATGCAGGCGCAAAGCATCCTGCGGATCAAGGTCGACGGCCAATGTCGGAACACCGGTGCGCGACATGGCCATGCTGAGATTGGCGCTGAAGGTGGTCTTGCCGACGCCACCCTTGGCCGAAACGATGGCAATGATTTTCATGCTCAGGCCGCCTTTTTGAAGAGCTTTAACTTGATGTCGGCCACTTGGCCGGCTTCAGCGCGTTGGGATGACTCGATTCGCTTGAAAAGCTGGTTGAGGTCACTGTTTGATGTGGCTGGCTGTGGGAGCGAAGCCGGCCGCGCTGGTTGTGCCGCAGCGTTGACCACTGCGGACAACAATGGCATGGGCGTCTTGACAGGCGCAGGACTGCGAATCGGCATCGATGCAGCAGGCGTGGTGCGGTTGCGCTGCGTCGCTGCAGGCACATCGGCGGGCAAATCGACGCTGGTCCATGGGCGCTCGCGGCGCCTGCCGCGCCGCAGCGCTGTTGTCGCAGGTTCTGCGCTCAGGCCCTGGGCCAGTAAGGGCCAGCGGGCCTGGCATTTGCTGGCCAGTTCGTCGCGAACGATTTCGCGGTAGTCGCCAAAGTCATCGCCGACGATGGATTTCAGGCTTTGGATGTCTTTTGCCATTTTCATTTGAAAGCTTGCTATGGGTTGGATGGACGGCTTGCTTGCGCCAAGGCCTACAGGCTGAGCTCGAGCTCGAGCGTGCCGAACTCATCGACCGGGCTGACCTGCCGGACCCGCAACTCGTCGCTCGCCCCGAGGCTGGCCAGCCATTGTTGGTAGACACCGCTGAGGAATGAAGGCGTCCAGACCTTGGTGTCATCGCCCAATGCCGAAGCCAGCAGGTCACCGTTGCCCGCGCCATGGTGAACGATGCGCAACTTGCCGCCGGCGTCGTCGAGGTCGATCCAGCCCCAGTCCATGCTCTGCCAGCGGGCGGAGATGGCGGCCTGCAGTTCGTCCAGATTGCTGCAGACCGGCAAGGCCGATTGCGTTGCATAGCGCTGGCCGATGCGGTGACCGAAATCATGCCCATTGCTGTGCCGGCTGGTACCGGACAACTCCTGCGCCATCGCCGCGACGACGCTGCGCCATTGGCGCGAGCATTCACGCTGAATCTTGTAATCAGTATTTTTGGAAGGGGTCACGAATCGATACTCCTGTTGGGGTGAAATTTGGCAACTCAGCCTCGGCCTGGCGTGGTGACGCTGGAACGATGCTCAAAGCTTTGGCGGCGAGGCGAGCTCAGCTGCCTGTTTCCTCGCTTCTTTCGCTGCGGTGTGCCCGAAGATTAAAGGGCGCAGCGATGCTTTGGACGGGGCATCGAGAGGGGGCCGTGACCTATTAACGTTTTCAGCCGATTGCGAAGAGAAGACGCTGTGGAGCGTTGTTTTCACTCAATGCAGCAGCTCTCCTGGCTGCCAGCCAGTGATTGCTCATCGGGTGCGGGTTGCGCTGCTGTGGCAGCGGCCGGCTGTCAGCGCAGGATGCGGCCTGGGTTGAAGAGATTCAGCGGATCGATGGCCCGCTTGATGGTTCGCATCAGGCTGATTGCGACCTTGCTTTTGCGCGCCGCGAGTTCGTCGACCTTGAGCTGACCGATCCCATGCTCGGCTGAAATGGAGCCGCGGTAGCGGTCGACTGCGTCGAAGACGATGCCGTTGACCGCCGCCTCATGCGCGGCAAGGAAGCCGGCAGGATCGATCCCCTCGGGAGCCTGCACGTTGTAATGCAGATTGCCATCGCCGAGATGGCCGAAGTCGACCAGGCGGACGCCCGGAAACGCTGCCGCCAGGGCAGCATCGGTGCTGGCGACAAATTCCGCAACGCAAGAAACGGGCAGGGCGATGTCATGTTTGATATTCAGGCCTTCAAGACTTTGGGCCAACGGAATCGATTCGCGCAGATGCCAGAAATTGCGCGACTGCAGCAGGTTCTGCGCCACTGCGGCGTCGCCGATCAAACCACGCTCGAGGGCGGTTTCGAGCAGGCCTTCAAAGATCGTTTTGGCATGGGCTGCGCTCTCGCTGTCGGACAACTCCAGCAGCACGGTCCAGGGGCTGCCGGCCAGCGGCTGAGGCAGCTGCGGAAAATGCCGTTGCACCAGTTCGAGCGAAAAACGATTCATCAACTCGAAGCCGGTCAAGCCGGCGCCGGCACGTTGCTGTGCCAGGCCCAACAACTGCACTGCGTCTTCAAGGCTGGCGCAAATCGCCAGGGCGGTGGTGCGCGCCAAGGGTTGGGGGTAGAGCTTCAAGGTGGCCGCTGTAATCACGCCCAGCGTGCCTTCGCTGCCGATGAACAGGTCACGCAGCGAATAGCCGGTGTTGTCCTTGCGCAGGCCCGACAAGCCGTCCCAAATCTCGCCGTCGGCAGTCACCACCTCGAGCCCCAGACAAAGCTCGCGTGCATTGCCATAGCGCAGCACCTGGGTACCACCAGCATTGGTGGCCAGATTGCCGCCGATTGTGCAACTGCCCTCGGCCGCCAAGCTCAGGGGGAACAGCAGCCCTTGCGCCTCGGCCGCCTGCTGCAGCGTTTGCAGCACGCAACCCGCCTCAACCGTCACTGTCAGATTGGCGGCATCAATGGCGCGAATGCGCTGCATGCGGTTCAAGCTCAGCAAGATCTGTCGGCCGCTGTCGTCGGGGGTCGAACCACCGACCAGGCCGGTGTTGCCGCCTTGCGGCACCAGGCTGACGCCGTGCATCGCACAGAGTCGCACGATTGCCGCCACTTCGAGGGTACTGGTGGGCCTGACCACGGCCATGGCGTGGCCGCTATAGCGTTTGCGCCAGTCCTGCTCATAAGCCGTCAAGTCACCACCCCGCAGGAAACCGGCATCGCCGAGCAGGTCCTGCAGCGATTGCAGCAGCGCCGCGTTCATCAGTTTGGGCCAGCTCGCGCTGCGGCCAGTCGTAGCCTGACCTGCAAGGCACAAGCCACGAAGATCAAGGTGCTGAGCAGCAATTCGAGGCTTGCCAGCCAGACCGACAGCCCCTGGTCGCTGGTGGCGCGCACCGCGCCCTCGGCAAAGTAAAGCCAGATCATCAGGCTCAGCCAGCGGAAGGTATAGAGGCGGTAGCGCCACAAGCCCAGCATCGGCATCAGCAGTGGCAAGGCCTTGATCGCCAGCCTGCCACTGCCGGTCGGCGCCAGCCATAGCTCCCAAGCCAGACAAAGCGCAAACAGCAAGATCAAGGACGACAAGGCCAGGTTGCGCGAAAAGGCTTCGCGGCTGCTTGCCTGCGTCCGCAATGGGGCTGTTTTTTCTTGGTTCTCGCTCATGCTGGCATCATAGCCAGCATGAGCAAGTCAACTATCGATGCGCAAGACGCTTTTCCCAAGCCCGAGTCGCTGCTTGTCACGCTGCTGCATTGGCCCTGGCGGCAAACGCTGGTCAGCCTGATCGAACGCTTCAAGGAACACCGTCTGGGCCAGACCGCTGGCAGCCTGACCTTCACCACCTTGATCTCGCTGGTGCCGCTGCTGACAGTGACCTTGGCGCTGTTTACGGCCTTTCCGATCTTTTCTTCCTTCCAGATCGCGCTTGAAAAATATTTTCTGAAAAGCCTGATTCCCGACAATATCGCGCGTCCGGTGCTTGGCGCCTTGACCCAGTTCGCGGCCAAGGCAAACCGTCTGGGCAGCGTCGGCCTGGTGGTGCTGGGCATCACCGCGCTGGCCTTGATGCTGACGATAGACCGCACCTTGAACTCGATCTGGTGCGTGCAACGCAGTCGCCCGATCGCCCAGCGCGTGCTGGTTTACTGGTCGGCTTTGACCCTCGGACCCTTGCTGCTTGGCGCCAGCCTGGCGTTGACCAGCTATGCGGTTTCTACCGGGCAGGACCTGGTGGGCAGCCTGCCGCAAAGCATCTCGGCCTTGTTGAGCCTGCTTGAGCTGGCCTTGATGGCGGCGGGGATGGCCGCGTTGTTTCACTATGTGCCGAACACCGATGTTCGCTGGCGCCATGCCTTGCTCGGCGGCAGCTTTGTGGCCCTGGCGTTTACCGCGGCGAAGAGCGGCTTGGCCTGGTATGTCAAGCAGGTGCCGACTTTTTCAACGCTTTATGGGGCTTTCGCGACCTTGCCGATTTTTCTGGTCTGGCTCTACCTCGGTTGGACCATCGTGCTGATCGGCGCGGTCTTGGCGGCGAACGCGCCCAGCCTGGCACAAGGCATCAGGCGCCGACCTGCGGTGCCGGGCTTGGCCTTCGAGATGGCGATTGATCTGCTACGCCAGCTATGGCTGAGCCATCTGCGCGGCGAGGTCGGGCTCAGCAGTTTGTCGCTGGCTGCGCGGCTGGGCGTCGATCCGCTGCAACTCGAACCGGTGATTGACGAATTGGTCGAGATGGACTGGGTCGGCCGGCTCGAGGAGGCCGGCGCACAGCGCCTGGTGTTGCTCTGCGCGCCGCAACAGACGGCTCTTGAACCCTTGCTGGAATCGATGCTGGCCAGTCGCAGCAAGGGACTGGAGGGGCTGTGGCAGCGCAGCGATTGGGAACAGTTGAAACTGGCCGATCTGCTCGATCAACCGGCCCTGGGATAAAACGAAAATCGTTGGCAGGCTCGGCGATCCCGAACTGGGCAGACTGGCAGATTCCCTTGCTGATAATTGCGCTTACTGGTGCACGACCACCAGCAAGGCAATGGCAACTTCCTCTTTCGAGGGATTGCGGATGGCATGCGGCGCATCTGCGGCATAGCGCGCGGTGTCGCCGCTGCTGAGCAGTTTTTCGCCGCCTTGGGCGCTGAGCAACAAGCTGCCGCTGTTGACGGTCAGATGTTCGCGCGAACCCGACTCATGGGCGGCTGATTCAATTGCGCCACCGGGTTGTATCGTCAGTTCATACCACTCGAACTGACCGGCCAACTCGATCGGTCCGAGGATATGCATGCGGCATAAACCGTCAGGGCTGCTGAGTGAAGGCATCGCATGATTGCCCACCAGTTCGATTGACTTTGAGCCGGCCTTGGCACCGCCACCAAGCAGTTCCGAGAGTTCAACCCGCAACGCATTGGCAAGGCGCCAGACGACGGCAACTGTCGGATTGGCCTGGTTGCGCTCGATTTGCGACAGCATCGATTTTGAAACGCCCGCACGGCGTGACAACTCGTCCAGCGACAGCGCCTGCGCCTGGCGCAATGCCTGCAAGGCAGCTCCGACCCTGGGCGGTTCAGTCGCTGTTTGTGGGGATTTGGACATGCTTGACCTCGAAGTTGAAATCCTTGATACTGGAAATTCGTTCGATATATCGAATAAACCACAATATTGTGCACCCGGAGCGCCATGATGAAGCAAGCCAATGATTTTTATAACCATCTGAGCGGCGAACTGCAGGCCATCCGTGATGCCGGGCTGTACAAGACCGAGCGCAGCATTACCGGGCCGCAAGGTGCTTTGGTGCATATCGAATCAGGTCGCGAGTTGCTCAACCTTTGCGCCAACAACTATCTGGGGCTGTCCAGTCATCCGCAAGTGATCGCCGCAGCGTATGAGGCCTTGCGCAGCCATGGCTATGGCTTGTCCTCGGTGCGCTTTATCTGCGGCACGCAGGATCTGCACAAGACCCTCGAGGCGCGTTTGTCGCGTTTTCTCGGCACTGAGGACACGATTCTCTATGCGGCGGCCTTCGACGCCAATGGCGGCCTGTTCGAGCCGCTGCTGGGCGAAGAAGACGCGGTGATCAGCGATGAGCTGAACCATGCCTCGATCATCGACGGCATCCGGTTGTGCAAAGCGAAGCGCTACCGCTACAAGCATGACGACATGGCTGATCTGCAGCGTTGCCTGGAAGAAGCCCGGGACGCCGGTGCACGCTTCACCCTGGTTTTCACCGACGGCGTGTTCTCGATGGACGGCACGATCGCCAAGCTCGATCAGATCCGTGAAATCAGCGATCGATTCGGCGCGCTGCTCGGTATCGACGAATGCCATGCCAGCGGGTTCCTTGGCCGCACTGGTCGCGGCACCCATGAGTACCGCGGCGTTTTCGGCAAAGTCGACATCATCACCGGCACCCTGGGCAAGGCGCTCGGCGGTGCCTCGGGCGGCTTTACCAGCGGCAGGCGCGAGGTGATCGAGTTGCTGCGGCAGCGCTCGCGACCCTATCTGTTCTCGAATACGGTGGCGCCGATGATCGTCGGCGCGTCGATCGCGGTGCTCGATCTGCTTGAGGGCAGCACGCAATTGCGCGACAAGCTTGAGCGCAACACCGCCTGGTTCCGCCAGGCAATCCAGGCCGCCGGTTTCGAGATCAAACCGGGCACCCATCCGATCGTGCCGATCATGGTGCATGACGCCAGGCTGGCCCAGGCTTTGAGCGCCAGGCTGCTCGAGCTCGGCGTCTATGCGGTCGGATTCTTTTTTCCGGTCGTGCCCAAAGGCCAGGCGCGCATTCGCGTGCAGATTTCGGCCGGGCATGAACCGGCCCAGCTTGAACAGGCGGTGGCTGCATTTGCGCAAGCCGGGCGCGAACTGGGCTTGATCAAAACGACCGCATGAAAATCCTCATCATTGGCGCCAATGGCCAGATCGGCACCGAGCTGGCGCAGTCGCTGGCGCTGCGCCATGGCCAGGCCAACATCATCAGCAGCGATCTGGCGCCACAGGGCCGTTTGCCCGAGCTGACGCATGAAATGCTTGATGTTACCGATGCCGCCGCGTTGGCAACGGTGGTCAAGCGGCATGGCATCAGGCAAATTTATCACCTCGCTGCAGCGCTATCGGCCACCGGTGAGCAGCATCCGATGTGGGCCTGGGACCTGAACATGAAAGGCCTGCTCAATGTGCTGGAACTGGCCCGGGTGGCAAAGCTCGAGCGGGTTTTCTGGCCCAGCTCGATCGCGGCTTTCGGCCCGTCGACGCCGGCGCTCGATACGCCGCAGACCTGCGCGATGGATCCGAGCACCGTCTACGGCATTTCCAAATTGGCGGGCGAACGCTGGTGCGCCTGGTACCACGCCAAGCATGGCGTCGATGTGCGCAGCCTGCGCTATCCCGGCTTGATCAGCTACAAGACCGCACCCGGCGGCGGCACCACCGACTATGCGGTCGAGATCTTCCATGCCGCGCTCAAGCATGGCCGCTACCGCTGTTTTCTCGAAGCCGGCCAAGCCTTGCCGATGATGTACATGCCCGACGCGCTGCGTGCCACGCTCGAGTTGATGGAGGCCCCAGCGGAAAAAATCAGGCAACGTGGCAGTTACAACCTTGCCGGTATCAGCTTCAACCCGGCCGAGATCGCCGCCGCGATTGCCGAGCGGATTCCAGGTTTCGAGATCAGCTATGCACCCGATTTCCGTCAGGAGATCGCCGCCAGTTGGCCGCAGCGCATCGATGACAGCGTGGCCCGCGCCGATTGGGGTTGGCGGCCGCAGTACGACTTGCGCGCGATGGTGGCGCAGATGCTGCAACAGTTGACGCAACCCCAAGTTCTGTGAATCGACCGGGCGGACGCACTGCTAAGCTGTTGGCATGTTGAAACAGCCGCTCATCTCCCTCAGCCTGCTCATCGCTGCGGGATGCGCCATCGCGCAGCCGGTTGACGATGATTCGTTTCGCTATCTTTTGGGTCTGGGCATCAACAACGGCCCGGAAGCGCCAGGGGCTTCGCATCGAAGCAGCGGCGGCGGTTTGATCTGGGCGGTGCATTGGGGCAAATGGCGGCTCTCGACTTCGGGGGCTTCGGCCCTGATGGGTTTCGGCAATGTGACGGTAGGGCCCGGCAGTGGTGCCAGTCGCGATCTGCTGCGCAGCGAGAATTTCCGTCTTGGTTTCGGACTGCGTTTTGACAACGGCCGCAAGAGCGAAGACCTGGCTGTGACCGCCGGACTGCCCGATGTGCAGAGAACCCTGCTCGGGCGCGTTTACGCCAGCTACACCTTGTCGAAGGATTGGCAGCTTGCTGCCGCAGTCAACCAGGATCTGCTCAGCAAAGGGGGTGGTCTGGTCTGGAACGCCGACCTCAGCCACCAACTGTTTGCCTCGAAGACCAGCGCGCTCAGCGCCGGAATCGGAATCTCAGGCAGCGATGGCCGCCATATGCGCAGCTATTTCGGCGTGCCGGTCGACACCGCAGCAGCGCTTCGCTTCGGCCATGCTTATCTGCCCGATGCCGGGCTGCGCGACGCCTCGATCGGTGTCAGCTATACCCGTGCGATCACGCCGCGCTGGGTTGGGTTCGCCAATTTCAGTGCCTCCCGATTGCTCGGTCAGGCGGCAGACAGCCCCTTGACCCAGAACCCGACCGGCGTCAGCTGGAGTGTCGGGCTGGCCTACCGGAATTGACTCGTTCGGCGCTCAAGCGGCCAGCGCCTGGCGGATCGCCAGCAGCAATTGATCGGGACGTTCGGCCATCAGCGAGTGCCCGCAATCCAGCGTGACGCTGCGGGACTGCAGGGCTTCGGCCAGGGCCCGGGCTTGCTTGGGCGCGGTCATCTGGTCCAAGCTGCCGAGGATCATGTCGCTCCTGCATTTGACCCTGCTTGCAGCCGACATCCCGCCGGCATAGGCATCGCAGATCCGGAAATCATGTTCAAACAGGTTGACCTCCGTTTGCAGCTTTTGCATGCGGCGCTTCAAGGCGATTTCACCGCCCTGCATCCAGGCGCCGGGGCCCGGGTAGGAGGGCTTGCCGGCCCAACTGGCAAACGAAAAACCATTCACCATCTTGATCGCCTGCAGCGGCTGCGTGCGTGCCAAATCGAGCAAGGCAGGCGAGACTTTCATCGGGCAAGCTGTGGCCAGCAGGAACAGATGGCTGGCCCGCAATGGTGCCTGTGCAGCCGCTTCGAGGGCGATCAGCGAGCCCATGCTGTGACCGACCAACGCGGCCTGCTGCACGCCCGCAGCATCGAGCAGTTGCCAGATCCAGGCCCCCAGGTCTTCGACGCTGTCGAGTGGCAGAGAAACGCTGCGGCCATGACCGGGCAGATCGACCGCCAGCACAGCCCAGCCATGATGGGCGAACCAGCGCGCCAGCAAAGTCCAGACGCTGTGGTCATTCATCGCTCCATGGATGAAGACGATGCAGGGCAGGGCAGGGTCAAACGTTTTTCCGCCGCTGTAGGCATAGACGGCTTGGCCATTGAGTTGGATGTTCATCGAGACTCCAGCTTATCGGGAGGCGATCTTCAGCGCGCGCTTCAGGTCGTCGATCAGGTCATCGGCGTCTTCGAGACCGATCGACAGCCTGATCGTTCCGGCGCTGATGCCAGCCAAATGCAGCGCCGCATCGTCCATCCGGCTGTGCGTTGTGCTGGCCGGGTGGATCACCAACGAGCGGCAGTCACCGACATTGGCCAGATGCGAAAAAATCTTCAGCGCCTGGATGAAATCACGGCCTTGTTCGCGGCTGCCTTTTAAGTCGAAACTGAAGACCGATCCGCAGCCGCGCGGCAGCAGCCTTTGCGCCAAGGCGTGGTCAGGATGGGATGGCAAACCGGGATAGCCCACGCCCAGCACGGTGGGCTGGGCAGCGAGGAACTCTGCGACCTTCTGCGCGTTTTGCACATGGCGCTGCATGCGCAGCGGCAGCGTCTCGATGCCCTGCAAAATCAGCCAGGCGCTGTGCGGACTGAGGCAGGCGCCGAAGTCGCGCAGACCTTCGCGGCGCGCCCGCAGCAGGAAAGCGCCGACAGTACTTTCCTCGCTGAAGACCATGCCGTGGAAGCCAGCGTAGGGCTCGCAAAGCTCGGCGAACAAGCCATGCTTGTCATGCGCGGCTTGCCAATCGAAGGCACCGCCGTCGACCAGCACGCCGCCGACCACGGTGCCATGGCCCGAAAGGAATTTGGTCGCCGAGTGGTAGACCAGATCGGCGCCATGTTCGAACGGGCGCAGCAAATAGGGTGTCGTCAGCGTCGAATCCAGCAGCAGCGGCAGGCCGACCTCATGCGCAATCGCGGCGACCTGCGGAATGTCGAGCAGGTCCATGCCCGGGTTGCCCAAGGTTTCGCCGAACAGCAACTTCGTGTTCGGCCGGATCGCCGCGCGCCATCCGTCGAGGTCGCCGGGACGCACAAAGGTCGTCTGGATGCCGAATCGCGCCAAGGTGTAATGCAGCAGATTGTGCGAACCGCCATAGAGCGCGCTGGATGAAACGATATGGGAGCCGGCACCGGCCAATGTGGTGATCGCCAGATGCAGGGCAGCCTGTCCGCTGGCTGTGGCGATGGCGCCGATGCCGCCTTCGAGCGCGGCGACCCGCTCCTCGAAGACAGCCGTGGTTGGGTTGGAGATGCGCGAGTAGACATGGCCGGCGCGTTCCATATTGAACAGCGAAGCAGCTTGTTCGGCGCTCTCGAAGACGAACGATGTCGTCAGGTGCAGCGGCGTCACGCGGGCGCCAGTGGCCGGGTCAGGGCTGGCGCCAGCATGCAGCGCCAGGGTATCAAAACCAGGGTCTGAGTAGCCGGACATAGGCAATTTCGAAAGTCTTGGGTGGCTTGATTGTGTGCTATGTTTGAAGGCAGCAGTCGCCCACAAAGGCGGCCTCGAAATTTTGAGGAGATGAACATGAAAGTCATCGATATCCTGCGCGTCAAGGGCGGCACTTTGTTCACCGTCTCGCCTGACGAGCACCTGTCGGTCGGTGTCACGACCATGGCCGATCAGGACATTGGTTCGCTGGTGGTGATGGCGCATGGCGAACTGGTTGGTATGTTGACCTTCCGCGAAGTGATCGAGGCGCTGGTCCGCAACGGCGGCAGCATCGGCAGCTTGCTGGTGCGTGGCGTGATGGACGACCATCCGCTGACCTGCACGCCCGAGACCGAAATGGACGAGGTGCGCCGCATGATGTTGGGCCGCCATGCGCGCTATATGCCGGTGCTCGATGGCAGCACCTTGATGGGCGTGATTTCCTTTTACGACGTGGCCAAGGCGGTGGTTGACGGCCAGGATTTCGAGAACCGGATGCTCAAGGCCTATATCCGCGACTGGCCGCTCGAAGACCAACCGGCCGACAGCGAGACGCCTAACCCATAGGCGCCCGGTAGAATCGGGGGCTTCAGCAAACACGGGTTCCCCATGTCAGGCAGCACTTTCGGCGAATTGTTCAGGGTCACGAATTTCGGCGAAAGCCATGGCCCGGCCATCGGTTGCGTGATCGACGGCTGCCCGCCCGGATTGACTCTGTCAGAGGCTGACATCCAGCCCGAACTGGATCGCCGGCGGCCCGGCACTTCGCGCCATGTCACGCAGCGCCAGGAGGCCGACATCGTCGAGATCCTCTCCGGCGTCTATGAAGGCCGGACCACCGGCACGCCGATCTGCCTGCTGATCAAGAATACCGACCAGCGCAGCCGCGATTACGGCAACCTGCTCGATACCTTTCGTCCCGGACATGCTGATTACAGTTACTGGCGCAAATACGGTCTGCGCGACCCGCGCGGCGGCGGCCGTTCGTCAGCCCGATTGACCGCACCGATGGTCGGCGCAGGCGCTGTCGCCAAGCTCTGGTTGAAACAGAAGTATGGCTGCGAATTCCGCGGCTGCATGACCCAGTTGGGCAATGTCGAGATTCCGTTCGAGGGCTGGCAGCATGTGCCGAACAACCCGTTTTTTGCTGCCAATGTCAGCAAGATCGACGAGCTCGAAGCCTATATGGATGCGCTGCGCAAGTCCGGCGATTCGGTTGGCGCGCGCATCCGGGTTGAAGCCGTGCATGTGCCGGTCGGCCTGGGTGAGCCCTTGTTCGACAAGCTCGACGCCGACATCGCTTATGCGCTGATGGGCATCAATGCAGTCAAAGGTGTCGAGATCGGCGCCGGTTTCGGCGTGGTCGCGCAGCATGGCAGCGAGCATGGCGATGAGCTGACGCCGCTGGGCTTTGCCAGCAACAACTCGGGCGGCATGCTCGGTGGCATCTCGACCGGGCAGGACATCGTCGCCTCGATCGCGATCAAGCCGACCAGTTCGATTCGCAGCCCGAAGGCGTCGATCAACCGCGCGGGAGAGCCGGCCATCGTCGAAACCTTCGGTCGCCATGACCCCTGCGTCGGCATCCGTGCCACGCCGATTGCCGAAGCGATGCTGGCCCTGGTGCTGATGGACCATGCCCTGCGGCAGCGCGCCCAATGCGGCGATGTGGAGTTGCCGATCGCCGCGATCGCCGCAGCAGCACCCTAGTGCTGGCTGATTCGAAGCGTTCGCTGAGCGCCTGCGCAGCGCTGTCATGCGTCTATTTCGCAGCCATCGGTGGCTTCAATCCTTACGCGCCGCTCTGGTACAAGGAACTCGGCATGTCGGTGTTTGCGATCGGCGTGCTGGTCTCCTTGCAGAGTTGGACCCGCATCTTCGCGACCTATGCCTGGGGCGCGCTGGCGGACCATAGCGGGCAGCGGGTGCAGATCATTCGCTGGGCGGCGCTGGCCAGTTTTGTGGCCGGACTCGGATTCCTGGCGCCACCGCATTTCGCGACTCTGGCGCTGGCGACTTTTCTGATGTTTTTGTTCAACGCTGCGATCGTGCCATTGACCGAGACCGTGGTCGCTGCCCAGTTGGTCAGTGAGGACGGCGAGATGGACGCCAAGCGCTACGGTCGAGTGCGGGTCTGGGGTTCGATCGGTTTCTTGCTGACCG
This sequence comes from Burkholderiales bacterium, assembly GCA_947446685.1. Lineage (GTDB taxonomy): Bacteria > Pseudomonadota > Gammaproteobacteria > Burkholderiales > Burkholderiaceae_C > Paucibacter_A. The sequence continues at coordinate 1,547 of CANFIC010000023.1, read as the reverse complement.
TCGTGCTGGCGGGTTGGTGGTTCCAGCATGCCGGCATGCAGGCCTTTGCCTTCACCATCATCGGTCTACTGGTGCTGGTGGTCTGGGCGGCTTGGCGCTTGCCGATTCAGTCCGGGCAGGTGATCGTCAAGGCGGACCCCGAACAGGCGCAACTGTCGATTGGCGCGGTGCTCGGCAGGCCCGAGGTGCGCTGGTTCTTTGTCAGTGTTTTTCTGACTGTCCTCGCGCATTCTTCGATCTATGCATTTTTCAGTCTGTACCTGGATGAGTTGGGTTTTGGCAAACAAGTCGTCGGCATGCTCTGGGCGGTCTCGATCGTGGTCGAGATCATCTGGTTTGCGTTTCAAGGTCGACTGCTTGAGCGTGGCACGCTGCACCATTGGCTGATCGGCGCGGCCTTGTTGACGGCCTTGCGCTTCGCAATCATCGTCGGTGGCGGCGCCAACTTGGCCTTGCTGGTGCTGGCGCAATGTCTGCATGCGATTACCTTCGCCGCCCAGCACACCGCCTGCATTGCCCTGATCACGCGCTACTTCCCCGGGCGTTTGCGTGGTCGCGGCCAGGCCTTGTATTCGGTAATGGGTTATGGACTTTCCGGCGTTGTCGGCAGCATCGGCGGGGGCTGGCTGGTGGCGAGTCTGGGTTATCAAGCCTTGTTCATCGCTGCACTTGCTGCCGCCCTGGCCTCGGCCTTATGTGCCTGGCAAAGCCGACGGCTCGACTCGACTGCGACCGGCTGAAATGAAGCAGCTTTCCACTCCGCTGCTGTCGGCCGATCAATGCGGCTTGCAGTTCAAGCGCTGAAATCTGCATTTCGTCGCAGCACCAAGGTCAAGGGTTTACGCTAGCCCTACACTGCGGCCAGTTTCAATTGAAGAAAAATGGGGTCTTGCATGCGCAAGCAATGGTTGATCGGTGGCATTGCCGCTGTCTTGCTGGTGGCCGGTTCGGTTGGCGCGGTGAAGGTCATCGCCAGCCGGGGTGAAAAGTCCGGCGACAAGCCGCCGGCTACGCTGGAGTTCTTGCCGACCGAAGTGATCAGGCCGATCCTTGCCAGCATGCCCGGCGAGATCGATTTTTCGGGCCCGCTGGTTGCACCCGGCACCGTGATCGTGCGCGCCAAGTCAGCCGGTACGCTGTTGAATCTGAGCGTTCAGGAGGGCAGTCGGGTCAAAGCCGGCCAGTCGCTCGGTCAGGTTGACATGGAAGAGTTGCGCTACCGGATTGCCGAACGCAGCGCGGGCGTGGCGGCGGCCCAGGCCCAGATGCAGCAGGCCGAGCGCCAGTTCAAGGCCAGCCAGGGCCTGGCTGAGCAGAACTTCATCGCTTCGACTGCCCTCGATACAGCGCGTGCCAGCCTGGAAGCGGCGCGCGGCCAACTGTTAGCCGCCCAGGCCCAATGGGACAGTGCGCAGGTGACTCTGCGCCAAGCGGCGCTGGTCGCGCCGATCAGCGGGGTCGTTTCGAAACGCCATGCCTTGCCGGGTGAAAAGCTGGCGCCGGAACAGCAAATTCTCAGCATCGTCGATTTGAGCCAGCTCGAATTG
>CANFIC010000022.1 GCA_947446685.1 Burkholderiales bacterium | reverse complement strand
CCTGGCGATCTGTTCCTCGCTGGCGCGGTCGCCAACGACGGCCAGCGCTGGATCTACCGGCACCACCCGGCCGATGAAAAAAGTCACCGCCAGCAGGCCCAGATAGGTCAGCGCCAGGCTCAGGACAAAGCCGCCCAGCCCCGTCGCAGCGCTGCGCCAAGGCCGCTTCAGCAAGATGAGGCCACGCAGCGGTGGAAAGCGAAATCAGTCGGGCTCATGCATAGGTCCATGGATCGACCGCATTGTGCCTGCCTGTCGACGGCAAGCGCTCAGCCCTGACCCGAAATATTGGTCACTGGTTGGCTCAAGAAGCGTCAACCGCCAGGCCTTGAAGGATGCCGCATTCGAGCTGGCGCTGCGTGGATGGACATGATCAAGGTGCGCAAGCTGACATCTCGCACCGGCAACGCCGACGCCACAGCGGGCATTGCAACGATGCTCCGCCAAGTTCAACAGCCGCTTCCGATGCGCTCAGGCCGACACCGGATGCCAGCAGGCCAGCGCCGCGCCGCGCTCGCGCTGCAAGATCGGCTGTACCGACAGGCATTGCGCGCTGGCCGCCGCACAGCGTGGCGCGAACGCGCAGCCGGGCGGCAGATCGGCCAGGTTCGGCGGCGCGCCGGCAATCGTCGGCAAGACCTGACCACGGTGCTCGGCGCTGACGGTGGCGGCCAGCAGGCCGGCGCTGTACGGGTGGCGCGGCTGGTGGACGATCTCGCTCACGCTGGCTTCTTCGACGATGCGGCCGGCATACATCACCGCAATGCGGTCGGCCACTTCGACCGCCGCGCCGATGTCGTGGGTGACGAAAATCACCGACATGCCGGTCTCACGCTGCAGCTCACGCAGCAGCAGCAGGATCTGGATCTGCACCGTAGCGTCGAGCGCCGTTGTCGGCTCATCGGCCAGCAGCAACTTCGGCCCGCAGGCCAGCGCCAAAGCGATCATCGCGCGCTGCTTCATGCCGCCGGACAGCTCGTGCGGATAGGCGTCGAGCCGGCGCTTGGCCTGCGGGATCTGCACCCGCTCGAGCATCTGCAAGGCACGTTGGCGGGCGGCATCGCTGTCGATCATTTCATGCGCCCGCACGGCCTCGGCGATCTGCTGGCCGATGGTGTAGACCGGGTCAAACGCCAGCCCCGGCTCCTGGAACACCATCGAAACGATGCCGCCCCGGTACTGTTGCAGGTCACGGCCTTTGAGCGCCAGCACGTCCTGGCCATCGACGGTGATCTGGCCGGTGATGCGGCTGCTGCGCGGCGCATGCAAGCGCAACAAGGTGCGCAAGGTGACGCTCTTGCCCGAGCCCGATTCACCCAGCAGGCCCAGCACCTCGCCGGGGGCCACGTCAAAGCTCAGATCGCTGAGCGCCTGGGCGGTCCGTTCGCCGGTGAATTGCACGCCCAGATTGCGCACCGAAAGAAGTGGTTTTGCGGCGCTCATGGCAGTTCATCCAGATGGCAGGCGGCGAAGTGGCCGCCAGTCGTTTCACGCAGCAGCGGCATCTCCACCGCGCAGCGGGCATGCGCTTGCGGGCAGCGGTCGCGGAAGCGGCAGCCGCTCGGCGGATTGATCGGGTTTGGCGGGTCACCCGACAGCGGCGAGCGCTCGGTGCGATGCGCCGGGTCCATCGACGGCACGGCTGACAAGAGCGCCCGCGTGTAGGGATGGCGCGGCGTTTCGTACAACGGCTTGACCGGGCCGATCTCGACCACCTGGCCCAGATACATCACCATCACCCGGTCGGCCAGGTAATGCACGACATGCAGGTCATGCGAGATGAAAACGTAAGTCAGATTGCGTTCAGCCTTCAGCTCCTGCAACAGGTTCAGGACCTGGGCCTGGACCGATTTATCCAGCGCAGCCACCGCCTCGTCGAGGATCAACAAGCGCGGCTCGAACGCCAGCGCGCGGGCGATATTGACGCGTTGCCGTTGGCCGCCCGACAGTTCATGCGGATAGCGGTTGCCGAAATGATCGGGCGCCAGCCCCACGCGAGCCAGCAGGGCCTCGGCACGGGCTATAGCTTCGACCTTGCTCACGCCGTGAATCTGCGGGCCGTAGGCGACCGTCTCCAGCATCGTCAGCCGCGGGTTCAACGAGGCAAAGGAGTCCTGGAACACCATCTGCAGATTGCGCCGGAAGTCCTTTAAGGCCATGCCGCCGAACTGGCCCACGCCGTCGCCGTCGAACACCAGTTCACCGCTGTCCGGCGACATCAGCCTTGCGATCAAGCGGGCGGTGGTCGATTTGCCACAGCCCGATTCGCCAACGATGCCCAGCGTCTCGCCCTTGGCGACGTTGAAGCTGACGCCATCGACGGCGCGCACCTGGCGCTTTTCGCGCTCGAACAGGCCGCTGCGCATCTTGAAAAATTTGCGCAGCTCGCGCACCAGCAGCAGCGGCTGGGCAGGCCCGCCTCTATCGGACGAGCCCCTCGCCGACCGAGTAGGGTCGTCGGTCCCCCGAGGGGATGCGGGCCGGCTCGGGAACGGCCCGTCGCTCGGCCCTTCAGAAAATGAAATCATCGCTTCAACTCCATCGCTGAACGCACACCATCGGCCAGCAGATTGAAGGCAATCGAGGTCATGAAAATCATCGCGCCGGGCAGCGCGGCGACCCAGGGATTCAGGTAAATCGCCGAGCGCAAGGTATTGAGCATCAGCCCCCATTCGGCCTCCGGCGGCTTCACGCCCAGGCCCAGGAATGACAGGCCCGAGGCCAGGATCATGCTGACGCTGATCAGCCCGGTGGCATAGACGAACACCGGCCCCAGCACATTGCCCAGCACATGGACGCGGATGATGGACAGCGGCCCAGCGCCGCTCATGCGTGCCGCGTCGATGTAGTCCAGCTTGCGCACCTGCGTCGTCACACTCTCGGCCACGCGCACGACCTGGGGCACGAAGACCAGGGTCAGCGCAATCAGGCTGTTGCTCATGCCCGGCCCGAGCGCACCCGAGATCGCCACGGCCAGCAGCACGGACGGGAAGGCGTAGAACACGTCAAGGGTGCGCATGATGACCATGTTTACCTTGCCGCCCACATAGCCGGCGATCAGACCCACCGAGGTGCCGATCCCGAAGGCGATCAGCACCGGCAGCACGCCCATCAGCAGCGACAGCCGCCCGCCATACATCAGGCGCGAGATCATGTCGCGGCCAAGTTCGTCGGTACCGAGCATATAGCCGGGGCTGCCGACAGGCAGGAGGCGGCGCAGCATGCTGGCCTTGTAGGGGTCGGCCGGCGCCAGCCAGGGGGCGAAGACGGCGGCGGCGATGATCAGCAGCAGCAAGATGGCGCTGATCATCGCCACCGGGTCGCGCAGCATCTGGCGAAAGACCACGGCCCAGTAGCTGCGGCTGCGCAGCGCCGGCGGCGCGACGCAAATGGCAGTCGCGCTCATGCCCGCCCCATGCGTGGATCAACCAGCGGCTGCGCAATGTCCACCAACAGGTTCAGCGTGACGAAGAACAGGCAGAGCACCAGGATGATCCCCTGCAGCAGCGGGATGTCACGCTGGAAAATGGCGGTGTTGAGCAAGAAGCCGGTACCCGGCCACGCGAACACCGTCTCCACCAGAATGGAGCCGCCCATCAGATAGCCGATCTGCAGGCCGGCTATGGCCAGCACCGTGGGAGCGGCATTCTTGGCGACATGGCGAAATATCGCGGCACCGGACAGGCCACGCGCCCGCAGCGCGATGACGAATTCCTGATTCAGCGTCTCGGCCACCAGTGCCCGCACGGTGCGGGTGATGATGCCCATCGGAATCACGCATAAAGTGGCGGCCGGCAGGGTCAGGTGGCGCAGGTGTGCCAGATCCCAGACCCATTCGCCCGAGCCGCCCGGCCCGGCGCCCATCGCCGGCAACCAGCCCAGCGTGACCGAGAAAATGATGGTCAGCACCAGGCCCAGCCAGTAATGCGGCACGCTGACGCCGATCACCGACAGGATGCTGGCGACCCGGTCCAGCCAGCTACCGATGCGATACCCCGCCAGCCCGCCTAGCAGGCAGCCCAAGCCGACACCCACGGCAGCAGCAACACCGGCCAGCACGAGGGTGTTGGAGGCTGCACTCAGCACCTCGCCCGCGACCGAGCGGCCGGTGGCAATCGAGGTGCCGAGATCGCCTTGCAGCGCCCGTCCCAGCCATAGCGCATAGCGCACCGGCATAGGCTTGTCGAGCCCATAGGCAGCTTTCAAAGCCTCGATCACTTCCACCGGCGCATCAGCCGGCGCAATCGCGTTGAGTGGGTCGCCGGGAGCCAGGTAGACCAGGGTAAAGGACACCAGGCTGACGCCCAGAGCGATCGGCATTGCGTAGAGCAGCCGCTTGAGCAAGTAGATGAACATTGAGAGTCAGGACAGCGTGCATAGATCGGTCGGCGCCGAGCAGCCCCATGGGGGGCGGCGCGCAGCGCCAGGGGCTTGTCAAATCACATGCCGATCGTGGTCAGGTCCTGGAACCAGTGCTGAGCCTGGACGAACTGCTTGACCTTGGGCGACAAGGCATGCGGGTTGGTGTCATGCACGACCCAAAGCATCAACGCGTCATCCACCATCTGCTCGTGGACGAAGGACAGCAACTTGTCCTGCTTCCTGGTGTCGAAGGTGGCCTTGATCTGGTCGATCGCCTCGTTGACCTTGGGGTTGTCATAGCCACCCCAGTTGACGCCGTTGGGGGCGATGTATTTGCCATAGGCAAAGCGCGTCAGTCCCAGGAACGGGTCAGCCGTCACATACCCCAGGTTGATCGCCGTGATGCCCTTGCCGGCATTCATGTCCGACTTGGCACCGCTGCGCCAGTGCAGGTATAGATTTTCCAGCTCAACGACTTCGAACTCGATCTGGATGCCCACTTCGGCCAGGCTTTGCTGGATGTACTCGTTCATCGGCAACGAAAGCATCTGCCCCGTGCCGCCCTGGGCAATGATGACCTTGGCCTTCAGCGGCTTGGCCTGGTTGTAGCCGGCTTGGGCCATCAGGGCGCGGGCCGCAGGCAGGTCGTATTTCAAGTCAAAGGTCGGCTTGCCGAACCAGGGGCTGGTGCGGTCCAGCTGACCCTTGGCAACCGTGGCCTGGCCGTTCAGCAGCTTGACGATGGCTTCGCGGTCGATGGCCAGATTGGCCGCCTTGCGCACCCGGATGTCGGTCCACGGCGAGCCCGGCTGGGTGCTGAAGTGATAAGGCCAGACATGCGGCGTGACGTTCTGCACCACCCGGAAACCGGTCGCCTTTAGCTGCGGCAGCACATCCGCCGGGGGTGTCTCGATCAGATCGACCTGGCCGTTCAGCAGCGCGTTGGCACGGGTCAGCGCGTCGGGAATCGGCATCAGAATCACGCGGTCGGTCTTGGCCAACCGGGTCTTGTCCCAGTAACTTGCGTTCTTGACCAATTCGGCGCGCTCGCGCGGCACCAGCTTGTCAAGTTTGAACGGCCCGGTGCCCGACGGCTGCATCGCCACCTTGGCCCAGTCCTTGCCCATTTTTTCCCATTGCGCGGGACTGCCGATCAGGAACCAGGGCAGTTGATAGATGAACAGCGCGTCCACGTCCTTGGTCGTGATCTCGACCGTGTAGTCGTCGATCTTCTTGTACGACGCAATCGCAGGGATGCGCGGCTTCACCTGCGCGGCCTGTTTGGCGTCGAACTGCGGCGATTTGTCGTTCAGCACCTTTTCCAGGTTCCAAACCACGGCATCGGCCTTGAAGTCCGAGCCGTCATGGAACTTGACGCCGTGGCGCAGGGTAAAGCGCCAGACCTTGTTGTCCTTCGGATCAACCTTCCACTCGGTTGCCAGCCCCGGCATCAGCTTGCCCGGCCGCGTGCCGATGTTGGCCTCCCAAGCGACCAGCGGGTCGTACAAGGTATGGCCGGTGAACTGATAGGCGCCCGCGCCGCGATCCGGTTGGCCGGTCGTCAATGGAATGTCCGCCATCGAGATGCCGTAGCGGGCAACCGTTTCGGCGTAAAGCGTTGTGCTGACAGCGAGCGCCAGCGGTACAGCGATCAGCCAGCGGGCCAAACGCGCGGTCAATTGCTTCGAAAGTGAACTGAACATCATCGCAAACGCTCCAAGGTGGTGAATGATTACCTTGTATGCATGCGGCGTGCCAACTTGCCTAGGCAGCGGGATGTATTTTCCAAGTGGCTACTGTGATTGAGCTTTTTTCAGTTTGTACAAATTGCATCGAGCGCACTATTGCAGCCCGCCATCTGCACCGGGGCCTTGCGAAGCACCAACTTGAGGCAGTCGAGGCGCAGCAACGGCGGAGCGACCTCGCCCAGCAACGTTGAGGGCTTCTTGCCGGCCTAGCGCTTACTCACCGGCCCGACATAGGTCGAGTCAGAAGTCGGGACTAACCTGAAGTCGTCGATATTGGCGCGACTTGCGTCTGCTGGAACAGCATGTCTACCGGGCTGCTGTTGCAGAATTACCCAGTAATTGCGCCGGTCCGTCGACGGTACGCACTCAGCATCGACCTGCAATAGCGCTGATCGATATGGGCCTTATCCATTTGTATCCAATGGCATCCGCTGGGTTCCAGGTCCGAACCCTGGTTTTCCCGTGTTCCTGGTCTGCTAGTCTGACGCCCATCGCATTGACCGAAGGCCACGCACCGACCGTTGGCACAAGGTTCAGCTTCTGCACTGGCCCCATCGCGGTCCGGCAAAAATTCGGTTTGAAGCAGCGAATGCAGCCCAAAGAAAAAATATGGATTCCCACAGCACCATGACCAGTCCAGCCAAGACCGACGCCAGCCCCTGGTGGCGCCGGCTGCTGCGCCACCCGCTCGCACGCATGATCGCCGCAGCGCTGGCGATGTTTGTGCCGCTGGCGCTCAGCTTTGCATTGATGGAATCGCTGCTGCCCAAGGACCTGCGCGTCGCTTGGCCCAACCTGGTGGCCGCGCTGGCCTGTGCACTGGGCTATTGGGCTTACGCGAAACGGGTCGAGCGGCGTCTTGTGACCGAGCTGAGTGGCCCAGGCGCAATGGCCGAGTGGGCGCGCGGCGCGGGGCTGGGCATGCTGCTGGGGCTGCTGACCCTGGTTCCGTTGTGGGGCCTGGGTGTCTACCGCATCGATGGCCTGGGCGACGGTTTTCAACTCGTCAAACAGATTCCCGAAATGCTGCTGGTCTCGGTGCTGGAGGAGTTGTTGATCCGCGGCGTGATCTTCCGCATGGCCGAGAAAGCCTGGGGCAGCCGAACTGCGTTGTTGTTTTCTACCCTGCTGTTCGTGGCCGCGCACCTGCCCGGCGAGATCAGCTGGATGGGTTTGCTTGTGACTGCAGCCGCTTCGCTTGCCTTCACCGCGGCCTTTCAGCTCAGCCGGCGCTTGTGGCTGCCCATGGGCATGCACTTCGCCTGGAACTATTTGTTCGCGGCCGTCTTCTCGGTGACGGTGTCGGGCCATGAATCCAAAGGCTGGCTGACGGGCTCGATGAACGGCCCGGAATGGCTCAGCGGCGGCGCCTACGGCGTCGAGGCCTCGGCCATGGCGCTGCTGGTTTGGGCGGTGGCGAGCATCTTGTTGCTGCGCCGCGCTAATGGCCGGGGTCACTTCATCCGGCGGCCTTAGCGCGCCGCTGGTGCCGGCCGAAAATCACCAGGTGCGCCTTCAGTCAATGCGCACCTGCGTCACGTCAGCAACTGCACATGCAAGCCTGAGACCCGTGCGAACTGGGCATCGCCGGTCAAGAAAACATGCGGGTCGCCCAGTTGCAGGCAGCAGGCGGCTTGCAGACAATCCGCCGTGCGCAAGCCATGCTTGGCCCGAATCGCTGCGGCCAGTTCCACCACGTCCCGGGTCAGGTCAACCCAGACCAGATCACTGCGGCTAAAGAAAGCGTCATAAGCGGCCAGCAATGTTCGGTCTTGGGATTTCATCGGGCCGACCCGGCATTCCAGCCAACTCAGTCGGCTCAGCGCCGCACTGACGCCGGGGTGACTCGCGACGATCGCCGCCAGTTCCTGGCGCACTCTATTGACAAAAGGTTCTCTACCCTCGACCAGATAGATCAGCGCATTGGCGTCAAGGAATGCAATCACCAAGCCCGCTCGGCATCCAGACTGGCGTCAATTTCGGCCTTGCTTCGCTTGCCGGTGGCCGGCTGCGCCAGCAACCACTGCACAGCAGTCAGGCCCGGTTGGGCGGCCTTGCCGTTGGCAAGACGCAGGTATTCGTCTTCCGACAGAACGACGGCTGCAGGCTTGTTGCGCTTGACGATGTGCAGTGGTCCGCGGCGCAGACCCTCTTCAATGGCTGCCATACCGCGGCGCTTGATTTCAGCAACGGTGACGGTGTTGTTCATGGTCTGAGGTTCTGAATGCGACGGATTGAATGATACCGTTTTCAGTACTGTTTTGTGAACCTCACAACAAGGGTGAGCAATGCAGGCGCCAGGGAAATCCGGTTCTCGCTCATTACAAGACTGTTTCGCCAATGTCGTCTGCCTCCGGGGTCTGCTCCTCGGCCTGGAAAATGGATTAGAGGCGATTGAAAATTGCCTTCAGGTCGTCGTCGTTTCGGATCGGCTGAATATTCATTCACGCTCTCCACATCACTGCGGTCGTACTGGGCATGGTTGCCAACAAACTTTACCCAGACGATCTCTGCCCGGTACTGCATTTCCAGCACCAACCGGTACCTGTTGATACGCGTGTTGAACACCACGCAGGTGTTCATTTGGCCCTGCTAGCGCTTGCTCACCGGCCCGACATAAGTCGAGTCCGAGGTCGGGCCTAACCTGAAGCCGTCGATATTGGCGCGCATGGCCGCGACTTGGGTCTGCTGGAACAGCATGACGAACGGGCTGCTGTTGCGGAATTCGGCCTGGATCGCCTGATATTGCTTGGCACGCTTGACCGGATCGCGTTCCAGCAAGGCCGCATCGGCTTTGGCGGTCAGTTCCGGAATCGCCCAGGCGTTGCGCCAGGTGAGTGGCTTCAGCCTGGCCTCATCGCTGTTGTCGGGGTTGCGCGCAAAGACATCGGCATTGGTGTGCGGATCCCAGTAATCGGCGGCCCATTCGCCGATGTAGATGTCATGCTTGCGCGCCCGGTACTTGGTCAGGGTCTGCTTGCCGTCGCCGGGGATGATCTCGATGTCGATGCCGGCGCGCTTGGCGGTCTGCTGGATCGCCTCGGCGATGCCCTGCACCGGCTGCGCCGAGCGGGTGTCCATCGTCACCTTGAAGCCGCCCGCTAGCCCGACTTTGGCCAGCATTGCCTTGGCCTTGACCAGGTCGTACTTGAACGGCTTGTCGCTGCTGGCGCCGAGCAGGCCCAGCGGCAGGAAGTTCTGGTGCACCACACCGATGTCCTTGATCAAGGTGGCGCCGATCGCGTCGTAGTCGACCAGCCATTTGAACGCCTCGCGCACCTCGGGTTTGGCCAGGTTCGGATTCTTCTGGTTCAAGCTGAGGTAATAAACCGTGCCCTTGGGTCGGGACTCCAGCTTGATGTCCTTGTTGCCGGCCATGGCCGCCAGGTCCTGCGGCGCCAGATTGCGGGCGATGTCAACATCGCCTTTCTCCAGCAGCAAGCGCTGTGTGGCGGCCTCCTTCACATGGCGGTAGATGATGCGGGCCAGCGCCGGTTGCGGGCCGACAAAGGCTTCGTTGCGGTCGAGCACCAGGATCTCGTTGGCGCGCCATTCGCGCAGCTTCCAGGCGCCGGATCCGGCATGGTTGTTCTTCAGCCAGGCGGCGCCCAGATCGCCGCTCTGTGCCTTGCTCAAAAGCAGCTTCATATCGACAGCCGAAGCGACATTGGCGGTCAGGCAATTCAGCACGAAGCTCGGCGCAAAAGCCTTGTCGGTTTCGATCGTCAGGGTCAGCGGCCCGGTCTGCTTGACCTTGTCGGCCACATTGGCCTTGTTCCAGCCGAACTGGGTCAGTATGAAAGCGGGCGTTTTGTCCAGCAGCACCGCGCGTTGCAGCGAAAACACCATCTCCTCGGCGCCCAGCGGGTTGCCCGAAGCGAACTTCAGACCGGGACGCAGCTCGAAGCTGAAGGTCTTGCCGTCCTTGGAAACCGTCCATTTGCTGGCGAGCATGCCGCTCAGCTTGGACGGGTCGCTGACCTCGAATTGCATCAAGCGTTGATAGCTGTTGCCGATGATCTCGCCGCCCGAGATCTCGAAGGATTCCGCCGGGTCGAGCGTGATGATGTCGTCGAAAGCCATCGCCTGCACCAGCGAGTCCTTGGGTGTCAGCGCCAAGGCAGGCAAGCCGCACAGCAGGGTGATGGCGATTGCGGCGCGGCGGGTGAAATCGAATCGGGTCATGCGGAGCCTCTGGATTGACTGCGCATTGTCCGACAGTTGGCGGATCGGGCCGCCCTGTTGTCAATCGCCCCGATGGTGGCCGCTCGAGAAGGCCGCGCTGACCGATTTGACGACTTCGCCGACGCTATGGCCCGCGCCGCCATGGCTGGTCTGGCCGAGCTGGCGCAGCTTTTCAAGGCAATCGAGGCGCGCGATCTCATCCATGCCGTCGATGCCGCCGAGCAAGGTCGCGTGGACCGGCGCAAAGCCGACAAAACCGAGCACATTGCGCTCCAGCGACTTGACGCTATGGGCACGGAAGAACCAGCGGTAAAGCAGGGTCGGCATGCCCATCGTGACCAGCACATGGGCCGAGCGGCCGCTGAGGCTTTTTTGCCCGAACGGGTTGGCGCCGCCCTTCTTGAAAGCGAAGCCGGGCCGCGCCACCTGCTCCAGAAAACCCTTCAGCAGCGCCGGCATATCGCCCAGCCAGAGCGGAAAAATGATCAGCAGATGCTGGCACCATTCGATCGCCTGCTGGGCCGGCAGCAGCTCCGGCGGCAGTTCGCCATGCTCCCATTCAGCTTGCGAGCGCAACAGCGGGAAGTTCAACGCAGCCACGTCGATTTCGCGCAATTCATGCCCGCCCTGCACTGCGCCGTCCATATAGGCTTGCGCCAGCGCATGGCAGAAATGCGGCGCCGCCGAGTCAGGATGACCTTGAATGATCAGAATACGCATGCCGGCCCCTTGCTGCTGAGGCCGCCATCTTGGGGGCCAGCGATTGGCGCGGGATTGAGAACCGTCAGCGTCGGCGACTTCAGTCAGCAGTGACGCCGGATTCGCGCACGATGCGGCCAAGGCGGACCGACTCGGTGCGGATCAGCTGCCCGAATTGCTCGGCCGTGCCGGCGACAACCGGCGTGCCGAGCTGCTCCCATTTCTTGCGAAACACCGGGTCCTTGAAGATCGCATTGAGCACGCTGTTGAGCTTGGCCACATGCTCGGGCGGCGTACCCGCACGCATCGCGATGCCATGCCAGCCGGTCATCTCATAGCCGGGCAGACCCACTTCGGCCAGTGTCGGTACATTCGGCAGTTGCGGGCTGCGCTTGGACGATGTGACGGCCAAGGCGACCAGTTTGCCGGTGTTGATGTACTGCAGCGAGCTGCCGAGCACGTCGAACATGACCTTGATCTGCCCGCCGAGCAGGTCGTTCAAAGCCGGACCTGCACCGCGATAAGGTACATGGGCCATCTTCGAGCCCGTGATCTTGTTGTAGGTTTCGCCGGCCAGATGCTGCGGTGTGCCATTGCCGGCCGAGCCGTAGCTGAGCAGATCCGGCTTGGCCTTGTTCAAGGCGATCAACTCCTTGACTGTCTTGATGCCCAGCGATGGATGCACTTCCAGCACCAGCGGAAACGACGAGATCTGGATCACCGGCACCAGGTCGGTCAGCGGGTTGTATGGCATGGTCTTGAACAGGCTCTGGTTCACCGCCATCGGGCCGCTCGCAGCCAGCAGCAAGGTGTAACCATCGGCAGCCGACTGATGCGCCACCTCGTTGGTGCCGACGTTGCCACCGGCGCCGCCCTTGTTTTCGACCAGGATGGTCACACCCAACCTTTGCTGTAGCTCCGGCTGCAGCAAGCGCGCCATCAGGTCGGTCGGGCCGCCGGGTGGATAGGGCACGACAAAGCGGATCGGCTTGGACGGGTAGGTCTCCTGAGCCATGACGGGCAGGGCCAGCGTGGCCATGGCCAGCAGCATCGGTGCGAGCAGTTGTCGGCGGTTCATCTCTTCTCCTGTGGGTTATTCGTTTGGCGCAAGCTGTGGCCGCTCAATGGTTGCCGGGGCGGGCATTGGCGCGCAAGGGCGGCAGATCGTCTTTCAACAATTCCAGGCCGCGCTTGAGCATCTGGTCATAGCGCAGCCGTTCGGCCTGGCGTTCGGCCTCGGGCCAGACCGAAAATCCGGCGCCGGTCTTCATGCCCAGGCGTCCTGCAGCCACATGGCCGCGCAGCAGGGCCGAAGGCTCGCTGGCATTGCTCAGGCTCGGGTACATCGAAGCGGCTGCGGCGCAATGCACATCGAGGCCGGCATGGTCCCGCTGCAGCACCGGCCCGGCCGCCAGAAAGCGGAAACCAAAGCCGAAACGCACCGCAGCGTCGACATCTTCGGCGCTGGCCACACCCTCATCGATCAGCGCAAAGGCTTCACGCGCCAGGGCATGCTGCAGCCGGTTGGCGAGAAAGCCGGGCTTGTCCTTGCGCACCAGCACCGGCACCAGGCCGCAGTCGCGCATCGCGTCGCAAAGTGCTTCAGCACCAGCCAATTGGCTGCGCGGACCGAGTACGACTTCGACCAGCGGCACCAGATGCGCCGGCATGAAGAAATGCAGGCCATACATGCGCTGCTGGCTCGCAAGCCCTTCGGCAATTGCGCTGATCGGGAAGCTCGAGCTGTTGCTGGTCAAGACGCAGTCAGGCCGCGCCAGCCGTTCCAGATCGGCAAACAAGGACTGCTTCAACGCCAGTTGTTCAGGAATGCATTCGACCACCAGATCGATGGCCGGCCAGTCGACATCGGCCAGATCGGCGGCCAGGCCAAGGCTTTCAGCCCGCTGCGCCATGCCGACATCGCCGAGGCGCTCGGCCACATGGCTGCGGATGCCGGCGCGCCGCGCGCCATCGCGCTCGACCACGGTAACGAAAAAACCGCCGCGCGTCAGCACCACCGCGACATCGGCGCCCATCGTTCCACCACCGACGATCACGGCCTTGGCGCCGATCACCGTCTTGTTCGATTCACTCATGTCCGCTTTCGTTCTTTGAAGGTCGTCGAGTCTAGAAACTCCCGCTGCATACGTCAATTCAAGAATTTTCATAAATTGATCGCTGGCGTGATCAATTCGATGGCGTCGCCCTGGATTGAGCTATCGATGGCTCGGCCACAATCGCTGATCCAAAAAAGGTGAACCCAGTGCATTTCTACCAACCCTCCCAAGGCCACCGCCTGCCCCATGACCCGTTCAACGCGATCGTCGGCCCACGCCCAATCGGCTGGATTTCCTCGCAAAGCAGCGCAGGCTTGTTGAATCTGGCGCCCTACAGCTTTTTCAATGCCTTCAACTACACGCCGCCATTGATTGGTTTTTCCAGCATTGGCTACAAGGACACGGTGCGCAATATCGAACAGACCGGCGAGTTCGTCTGGAATCTGGTGACGCGCGACCTGGCCGAAGCGATGAACCTGAGCTGCGCCGCCGTGGCGCCCGAGGTGAATGAATTCGAGCTCGCCGGGCTGACGCCGCAGGCTTCAAACCTGGTCAAGCCGCCGCGCGTGGCCGATTGCCCGGTGGCGTTCGAATGCAAGCTCAGCCAATTGATCCGCTTGCGCGGTGCCAACGGCGTGGAGGTCGACAGCTGGCTGGTGCTGGGCGAAGTCATCGGCGTGCATATCGCAGAAAACCTGCTGATCGACGGTGTTTACGACACCGCCGCAGCCCACCCGGTGCTGCGTGGCGGCGGCCCTGCAGACTATTTCGAAATCGACGTCGCCCAGCGCTTCCGGATGTTCAGGCCTCGTTAGCGCCAAACAGCCGCCGGCGTTGCGGCCACAGCAGGTTCAAGGCCAGACCGCCCAGCACCAGGGCAGCGGCAAGCAACTTCCAGCCGGGCAGACTCTCGCCCAGAATCCAGGCTGCCGTGCTCATGCCGATGACAGGCACGGCCAAGGACATCGGCACGACCGTGGCGGCCGCATGGCGCGACAGCAACCAGCCCCAGATGCCGTAGCCGAGCAGGGCATTGCCCAGCGACTGCGACAGCACCGATCCCCAGGTCATCCAATCGGCTTGACGCAAGGCCTGGGCGACGACGGCCGGGCCCTCGAACAACAGCGACAGCAGCAGCAGCGGCGGCACGGCGTAGGCGCTGGTCCAGACCACATAAGCCAGCGTGTTGACGCGGCCGGCGCTCTTCACCACCAGGTTCGCACTGGCCCAGCAAAAGGCCGCAGCCAGGATCAGCAGCAAGCCCAAAACGGTGACGCTGCCGTCGGTATGCACGACGATCACCGCAATGCCCGAGGCGGCCAGCAGCAAGGCCAGCCATTGATAGGCCTGCACGCGCTCCTGGCTGATCCGCCTTGCCAGCATCAGCGTGAAAAAGACTTGCGCTTGCAGCACCAGCGACGCCAGGCCGGGCGAAATATGTCCGCGCATGGCCAGGAACAAAAGCCCGAATTGCGCCGCGCTCAGCACCCCGTAGCTGGCCAGGTTGCGCCAGGGCAGGTCGGGCCTGGGCAGAAAAAATATCGCCGGCAGCACCGCGAAGACAAAGCGCAGGCAGGCAAACAGCAGTGGGGGTAGCGACTCCAGGCCAAAGCGGATGATGACGAAATTGCTGCCCCAGATGGCGACAACCAGCATCGCCAGCAGGAAATGATTCAGCGGTAAGCGGGCAGTCATTTTGAGCCGGTCATGGCAACAATCTGAGGGCGGCAATCGCCAGCCAGCCGAGGACGAAATTGGTCGACATCAGCAGATGGATCTGACCGGCAGCCCGCCCCGCTTCCGGCCATTGCGAGGTTTCGACGGCATTCTTGAATTTGCGGAATCCGGCGAAATAGACATGACCGAAGAGCAGCATCATCAGCAAACCCAGGCCCAGCATCAAGGTCCAGCCGAGCGGCACAGCGCCGGTTCCGGTGGCGACCTTGGCAGCCCGGAAAGCGCTGCTGTAGAGGTGTGAGCCGGTCGCCAGCAAGGCCGCGATCGCCCCCACTACCAGCAGGAAGAAGCGCTGCCAAACCGCCACCATCAGCTTGGCGCGGGGCTGCGGCTGCAGCACCGCCATAGCCGCCGGGCGCAGGGCCAGCAGCATGAAGGTCATGCCTCCCATCCAGATGATGGCGGCCACCAGGTGGATCAATTTGAATGCGTTGTACATGGTGGTCAGGCGGTCGAAGGGGGAGCTCGATTGTGGCTTGCTGCTGAAGTCGATGCCTTCGTTGCCGCTGGAATGACATCTATCAAGGTCGGTCGGCAGCCGGCCGCACAAACTGGCATGGCCTTGCGCAAGCGCCCAAACCCGAGGATCTGGATGAACAATTACAAAACCGATGTCTTGATCATTGGTGCCGGTGGCGGTGGTCTGAGGGCCGCGATTGCGGTAGCCCAAAGCGACCCGGGGCTGAGCATCGCGCTGGTCTCCAAGGTCTATCCAATGCGCAGCCACACGGTGGCGGCCGAAGGCGGTGCGGCGGCAGTGACGCAAGCCCATGACAGTCTCGAAGCCCATTTTCACGACACCGTGGCTGGCGGTGATTGGCTTTGCGAACAGGATGTGGTCGAGTATTTCGTCGCCCATGCACATGAGGAAATGGTGCAGATGGACCATTGGGGCTGCCCCTGGAGTCGCAAGGAAGACGGCCATGCGAATGTGCGCGCCTTTGGTGGCATGCAGATCGAGCGCACCTGGTTCGCTGCCGACAAGACCGGTTTCCACATGCTGCACACGCTGTTCCAGACCTCGATCCAATACCCGTCGATCAAACGCTTTGATGAGTATTTCTGCGTTGACCTGGTCGAGGGCGAAGGCCGCGTCCAGGGCGCCGTCGTGATCGAAATTGCCAGCGGCGAGTTCACCCTGATCCAGGCCAAGGCGGTGATCATCGCCACCGGCGGCGCCGGCCGGGTGTTCCGTGAGAATACCAATGGCGGCATCGTCACCGGCGACGGCATGGCGCTGGCTTACCGGCATGGCGTGCCGCTGCGCGACATGGAATTCGTCCAATATCACCCGACCTGCATGCCCGGCACCGGCCTCCTGTTCACTGAAGCCTGCCGCGGCGAAGGGGGGTTTCTGATCAACAAGGACGGCTATCGCTACTTGCAGGACTATGGACTCGGGCCGGCCGGCCCGACCCCGCGCAACAAGGCGATGGAGCTGGGGCCGCGCGACCGCCTCAGCCAGGCTTATTGGCATGAAAAGCAAAAAGGCCGCACGATCAACGGCATCCACGGCGATGTGCTGCACCTCGACCTGCGCCATCTTGGCGAAAAGAAGCTGCGCGAACGCCTGCCGCAAATCTACGAGTTGGCGGTCGAATACCTCGGCGTCGATCCGGCCAAGGAGCCGATTCCGATCTTGCCGGCCGTCCATTACACGATGGGTGGCATCACCGCCGATGGCAAAACCGCTTCACCCTTGCCCGGGCTCTATTCGGTGGGCGAATGCTCGAGCGTCGGCATCCATGGCGCGAACCGGCTCGGCTCGAACTCGCTGACTGAGTTGCTCGTGTTCGGCAAGGTTGCAGGTCTCGAAGCCGCGGCTTTCGCGAAATCGGTGACTCATGGTGATCCCGCTCTGCTCGACAGATTGGCCGAAAATTCGCGCCGCAAGGCAATGACCCTCGTCCAGCGCAGCGACGGCAATGAACGCATCGCCACGCTGCGCCGCGAAATGGCCCAGAGCATGGAAGAAGGCTGCGGCATCTACCGCAGCGCAGTAACGATGCAAGCCACTTGCGACAAGCTCGCCGAGTTGAAGCAGCGCTACAAGCGGGTGCAGCTCGACGACCATTCGAAAGCCTGGAATACCGAATGGCTGCTGGCGATCGAGCTCGGCTATCTGCTCGATGTGGCGCAGGCGATGGCGCATTCGGCCTTGAACCGCAAGGAGTCACGTGGTTCGCACCAGCGGCTCGACGGTTTCGAGCTGCGTGACGACCAGAACTTCCTGCAGCACAGCCTGGCGCATTACCAGGGCGACGACGCCCCGACGATCACTTATGGCGAGGTCAGAATCACCAGCTCGCCGCCAGGAACGCGCGCCTATGGCGCAGCCGGCGAGCAGGCCGATGCTGCCCAACGCCTTGCCAAGGAGGCCAGCCATGTCTGAAGCATCGAGCCAGAAGACGATCGCGATCGAGGTGCAACGCTATCGACCCGAGCAGGAGGATCAGCCTTTCTGGCAGACTTTTGCAGTGCCGTTCACCGACGATATGTCGGTCCTGCAAGGGCTGCAGCTGATCAAGGACGATCAGGACGGCAGCCTGAGCTTTCGCTGGTCCTGCCGGATGGCGATCTGCGGCAGCTGCGGCATGATGATCAACGGCAAGCCCGAGCTGTCCTGCAAGACCTTTTTGCGCGACCTGCTGCCGGGGCCGGTGCGTGTCGAGGCCTTGGCGCATTTCCCGATCGAGCGCGACCTGGTCGTCAGCGTCGATAAATTCGTCGAGAAGCTCGAAAGCGTCAAGCCTTACATCATCCCGAAAACGCCACGCCGTCTCGACGAGGGTGAATACCTGCAAACGCCCGAACAGCTCGAACAGTTCGAGCAATACAGCAGCTGCATCAACTGCCTGCTTTGCTATGCCGCCTGCCCGCAGTACGGGCTCGACCCGAACTTCGTCGGGCCGGCTGCGCTGGCCCTGCTGCACCGCTACAACGCCGATTCGCGCGATGGCGGCCAGGCCGAGCGGATGGAAGTCGTCAATGCGGCTGAAGGTGTGTGGAGTTGCACGGCAGTCGGCTATTGCTCCGAGGTCTGCCCCAAGCATGTCGACCCGGCCAATGCGGTAAACCAGAACAAGGTCAATAGCGCCAAGGATTATTTCCTGCGCTTCTTCCAGGGAGACAAGGCATGAGCAAGCAAGCCCCGACGGCGAAACCCTATATCCGGCCGATGACAGGCTGGTGGCGGCGCGACCCGTTTT
Source organism: Burkholderiales bacterium (assembly GCA_947446685.1). Taxonomy (GTDB): domain Bacteria; phylum Pseudomonadota; class Gammaproteobacteria; order Burkholderiales; family Burkholderiaceae_C; genus Paucibacter_A. The sequence continues at coordinate 3,547 of CANFIC010000022.1, read as the reverse complement.
TCGTCCGCTATATGGCGCGCGAAACCACGGCCTTCGGCGTGGCAGCTTACGCGCTGATTCTGGCCGTCGGTGCTGTGCGGCTGGCGCAAGGCGAAGCGGCTTGGAACGGCTGGCTGGCCGCCTTGCAGAGCCCGGCATCGCTGCTGCTGCATGCCTTGCTGCTGCTGGCGATGGTGGTGCATGCCAAGAGCTGGTTCGAGATCATGCCCAAGACGATGCCGATGATCTTCGTCGGCGGCAAGCGCCTGCAGTCTGTGACGATCACCCGCATCGGCTGGGCCGCGACGCTCGTCGCCTCCTTGCTGCTGCTGGCAATGCTGGCACTGCTGGGGCAATCATGATGAAGCGCTCGAATTCGCCGATTTTCTGGCTGCTGTTCGGCGCTGGCGGCATGCTCGCGGCGCTGCTGGGGCCGATGCTGGTCTTCATCACCGGTTTGGCAGTGCCGCTGGCCTGGCCTTTGACGGGCTCGAAGCTGGCTTATCCGCAGATGCTCGCCTTTGCCCAGCATTGGGTCGGCAAGGGGCTGCTGATCGCCGTGATCTCGCTGTTCGCCTGGCATGCGGCGCACCGGATTCTGTGCAGCCTGCATGACGTCGGCATCCACAAGGGCACAGCGGCCAAGCTGATCTGCTATGGCGGCGCGATGGCCTTGACCCTGGTCGCCGGAGCGAGCCTGCTCAGTCTGGGCTTTTGAGATGGGCCAGGGGCAGGGCCGAACTGGCCTTGACCTCGCCCAGAGAAAAGCTGGTGTGGATGTCCTTCACATTCGGCAAATTGAGCAGCCGGTCGATCGAAAAACGCGAGAAGGCGTCGAGGTCGGTGGCCATTACCTGCAACTCGAAAGTACCGGTGCCTGAGATGTAGTGACAGGCCGTCACTTCGGGCAGCCGGCGGATCTCGTCTTCGAGTTGCTTGGTGGTGGCGCCGTTGTTGCGATCAGCGGTCAAGCGAACAAAGGCCAGCACGCCCAGGCCGATCTTGCGCCGGTCGATTTCAGCCCGGTAGCCGGTGATATAGCCCTGCTCCTCGAGCCAGCGCACACGCCGCCAGGTCGGTGCGGTGGACAGGCCGATGCGCGCAGCCAGTTCGGCATTCGACAGCCGGGCTTCGGATTGCAGCAGTTCCAGAATCGCGATGTGATACCGGTCGAGCGCGTCGCCCTGCAGGGGCGATTCAAGCGCTTCGGTCGGACCTATGGTTTTCCCTTGTTTTGATTTTTCCAGCATCAATTGCCTCTCCATTATCAATTCGTAGAAATATTATTGCTCAAACACCGAATTTTTTGCGAGTTTCAGAAAGCACCTATCACCCACATTTACCTACACTGATGCTGAGGCCAATAATGCTTGGCTGCTGGCCGTTCGGCCCCACCGGAGTTCCATGCCATGAATGCACCCTTGCCTGAACATATCCTGCGCGCGCTGGAAAAGGTCACGCTGGACGACAAATACTCGCTGGATAGCGGCCGCGCCTTCATGAGCGGCGTGCAGGCGCTGGTGCGACTGCCGATGCTGCAGCGCAAGCGTGACGCGCTGGCCGGACTGAATACCGCCGGCTTCATCAGCGGCTACCGCGGCTCACCGCTGGGCGCTTATGACCAGTCGCTGCTGGCGGCCAAGAAGCATCTGGCGGCGCAGCACATCGTCTTCCAGCCCGGCGTCAATGAAGAGCTGGCGGCCACTGCGGTTTGGGGCACACAGCAGCTGTCGCTGTTCCCGGAGAAAAGCAAATTCGACGGCGTCTTCGGCATCTGGTACGGCAAAGGGCCCGGCGTCGACCGCAGCGTCGACGTTTTCAAACACGCCAATATGGCGGGCACCTCGAAGCATGGCGGCGTGATCGCGATCGCCGGTGACGACCATGTGGCCAAGAGCAGCACGGCCGCGCATCAAAGCGATCATGTCTTCAAAGCGGCTGGCTTTCCGGTGTTCTTCCCGAGCAGCGTGCAGGAGATTCTGGACCTGGGCTTGCACGCGATCGCGCTGTCGCGTTTCTCGGGCGTCTGGTCGGGCATGAAGACGATCCAGGATGTCGTCGAGTCGAGCGGCAGCGTCGACGTCGACCCCGATCGGGTCAGGATCATCATGCCGGAAGACTTCCAGATGCCTGACGGTGGCCTGCATCTGCGCTGGCCCGACTCGGCACTCGAGCAAGAAGCCCGCTTGATGGAATACAAGTGGTATGCGGCGCTGGCCTATGTGCGCGCCAACAAGCTCAACTACAACGTCATTTCGACCCCGTATGACCGCTTCGGCATCATTGCCAGCGGCAAGGCCTACAACGACACCAGGCAGGCCATGCAGCAGCTCGGTCTGGACGAGGATAGCTGCCGCCGCATCGGTCTGCGCCTGCACAAGGTCAATGTCGTCTGGCCGCTGGAAGCCACGATCACCCGCGATTTCGCCCGCGGTCTGCAGGAAATCCTGGTGATCGAGGAGAAGCGCCAGATCATCGAATACCAGGTCAAGGAAGAGCTCTACAACTGGCGCACCGATGTGCGGCCGAATGTGCTGGGCAAATTCGATGAAGCCGAGGGCGATGAAAGCGGCGGCGAATGGAGCCGGCCGAACCCGAGCCAGAACTGGCTGCTGCGCCCGCAAGCCGATCTGACCCCGGAACTGATCGCCCGCGCGATCGCCAAGCGGCTGAAGAAGATCGGCGTTGACGCTGACATCGTGGCCAGGCTGGACGCCGGCATGGCGCGGCTCGATGCCAAGGAGCAGTCCCTCAAGAGCGAAATCGAGGCGGCGGCCGGCGCTGACCGGATTCCCTGGTTCTGCAGCGGCTGCCCGCACAACACCAGCACCCATGTGCCTGAAGGCTCGCGTGCGGTGGCCGGCATCGGCTGCCACTACATGGTCAACTGGATGCCGGGCCGCAGTACCTCGACTTTCACGCAGATGGGCGGCGAGGGAGCGACCTGGGTCGGTCAGGCGCCGTTCACGAACGAAAAACATATCTTTGCCAATCTCGGCGACGGCACCTACTTCCATTCGGGCAGTCTGGCGATTCGCCAGGCGATTGCCGCCGGCGTCAACATCACCTACAAAATCCTCTACAACGATGCAGTCGCAATGACCGGCGGTCAGCGGGTCGGCGAGCGGCCCGAAGGCCATTCGGTCCTGCAGATCATGCGCAGCGTCAGCGCCGAGGGTGCTTCCGCCGTCGTCATCGTCACCGACGAGCCGGAGAAATATCAAGGCATTTCCCTGCTTGAAGGTGTCAGCGTCGAGCACCGCGACCAGCTCGACGCGGTCCAGCGCCGCTTCAGGGAAATCAAGGGCTGCTCGGTGATCATCTATGACCAGACCTGTGCCACTGAAAAACGCCGCCGCCGCAAGCGCGGCAAGCTGGTCGACCCGGCCAAACGCGTCGTCATCAACGAGTTGGTCTGCGAAGGCTGCGGCGACTGCTCGGTGCAATCGAATTGCCTCAGCGTCGAACCGCTCGAGACCGAATTCGGCCGCAAGCGCCAGATCAACCAGAACAGCTGCAACAAGGACTATTCCTGCCTGAAAGGTTTCTGCCCGAGCTTTGTCACCGT
>CANFIC010000021.1 GCA_947446685.1 Burkholderiales bacterium | reverse complement strand
TTGAACACAACAATGCAGACAGGCAGGTTGTAGCGACAGATGGTTTCGACTTCCATGCCGCTGAAGCCGAAGGCGCTGTCGCCCTCGATGGCGATGACTTGCTGGCCGGTCACCACCGCAGCCCCGACCGAGAAGCCCATGCCGATGCCCATGATGCCCCAGGTGCCGACGTCCAGGCGCTTGCGCGGCTTGTACATGTCGACGATGCTGCGTGCGAAGTCCAGCGTGTTGGCGCCTTCGTTGACGAGGATCGCATCCTGGTTGTTCTTGACGATGTCACGCACCACATTCAGCGCACTGTGGAAATTCATCGGCGACGGATCGAGCGCCAAAGTCGCACTCATCTTGGCCAGGTTTTTCTCGCGGCGTTCGGCGATCGCGCCGGTCCACTCGACCGGCGGCTTGGCCCAGTTATCGCCCATGCCGCCCAGCAGGGCAGCGACGCAGGATCCGATGTCACCGATCACCGGTGCGGCAATCGCCACATTGCTGTCGATTTCGGTCGGTGCGATGTCGATCTGGATGAACTGCTTGCCGTTCGGCGCGCCCCAGGTCTTGCCCTTGCCATGCGAGAGCAGCCAGTTCAGCCTTGCGCCGATCAGCATCACCACATCGGCCTCGGCCAGGACATAGGAGCGTGCCGGTGCGGCTGATTGCTCATGGGTGTCAGGCAGCAAACCTTTGGCCATCGACATCGGCAGGTAAGGAATGCCGGATTTTTCAACCAGGGTGCGGATGTCTTCGTCGGCCCTGGCATAAGCCGCGCCCTTGCCGAGCAGGATCAGCGGGCGCTTGGCGCCCTTGAGCAGGTCCAGCGCGCGCTGCACTGAATCAGGTGCCGGCAACTGGCGCGGGGCCGGGTCGACGACATGGATCAGCGAATGTTTGCCGGCTTCGGCATCCATGGTCTGCGAGAACAATTTGGCCGGCAGGTCAAGGTAGACGCCGCCCGGGCGTCCCGACAGCGCCGAGCGGATTGCACGGGCAATGCCGACGCCGATGTCGGCGGCATGCAGCACCCGGAACGCGGCCTTGCACAATGGCTTGGCGATGGCGAGTTGGTCCATTTCCTCGTAATCGCCCTGCTGCAGGTCGACGATCTCGCGCTCGCTTGAGCCGCTGATGAGAATCATCGGGAAGCAGTTGGTTGTCGCATTGGCCAACGCGGTCAAACCGTTCAGGAAGCCAGGTGCTGACACGGTCAGGCAGATGCCTGGCTTGCCGGTCAGGAAACCTGCGGCGGCAGCGGCATTGCCGGCATGCTGCTCATGGCGGAACGAGATCACGCGGATGCCTTCGGCTTGCGCCTTGCGGGTGAAGTCGGTGATCGGAATGCCGGGCAGACCGAAGATTGTGTCGATGTCGTTGAGTTTCAGCGCGTCGATGACGAGGTTGAAGCCGTCGGTCAAGTCGCGCTCTTGAGTGTCGTTTGTCATGGGGAAGTGGCTCTCTTTGATACGGGTCGATCGGCCAGACGCTGTTCGGGCGCGAGGCAAGCGTGCACTATGATCGGGGCCGATCGATTGCGACGATGACCGAGGTCAAGTTTTCCAAAATGAGCGCTCCCGGCCGATGACTATGCTGTCGAACCATCCAGAAAAAAACGTGATCTGCCTGCAACTGCAGCAGAACGCCATCCTGCAAGAGCTGGGGCCAGAAGACCGGGCCGAGCTCGAACGACACCTCATGATCGTTGACGGTCGCAAGGGCGAGTTCCTGCTGATGCAAGGCGTGCGTGAGATGGAGCAGTATTTTGTACTCGACGGCATCCTGAAACGGGTGGTCGCCAACAAAGATGGCAAGGAGATGATTCTGCGCTTTGCTTGCGAGCGAGATATGGAGACCAGTTATGCCTCCTGGCGTCTGGGGGACGCGACCCCTTACGGCATCGTCTGCGTCACCAAGGCGCGGGTCGCGCGCTTGCCCTTGTCGGATTGGGTGGCGTTTTTGGAGCAGCGCCTCAAGGTCAAGGCGGCGTTTGAACTGGCGGTGATGCGCGGCATGAGCGAGATCATGGCGCATACCATCACCTTGCATTTGCTCGACGCAGCCGGAAGGATGCAGCGTTTCCAGCGCAAGCATCCTGAACTGGTCGAGCGGATTCCGCAGAAGGAACTGGCCTCTTACCTGAATCTCTCGGCAGAGACCCTGAGCCGATTGATGCGCAGCGGCAAGGTCTGATCAGCGTTTCTGCCCGAGCCGGATTCGTGCTCGCGGACTCCCCTGAATTTTGCAGGTACCAAAAAAAACACCGCAGGCTTGCCTGCGGTGTTTCCATTTCAGGCCCCATGACGGGGCGATTCGGCAGGGGCTCAGGATTCCCCGGCGATTCTCTTTCTGATGATGGGCCGCAGGATGTACAGGGCCATCACCGCCGCGATGATGTCGAATGCCGAGGCGATGTAGTAAGGCACTTCGAACGAGCCAGCGTAGGCTGCAGCGACCGCCGCCGCACCCCAGCCAGCCATGATCGAGGCCATACCCTTGGCCGTATACAAGATGCCGTAGTTGCCTGAAGCATTCTTGGGGCCGAAGACATCCCCTGTGATGGCCGAGAACAGGGCATAGATCTCACCCCAAGCCAGGAACACGAAAGGCATCAGGATCATGAATGCGATCGGGTTTCCTGAGATCTGAGTCATCAAGAAGATCAACACGCCCTCGAGTGCAAAGGCGAATGCCATCGTGTATTCGCGGCCGAACCGATCCGACACGGCGCCCCACATGATTCTGGCGAAGGCGTTGGTCACCCCTGCCAAGGTTGCAACGAACGGCACAATGGCGATGCCCATGAACTTGGCGTCAAACACGTTGAGGGATTTCGCGATTTGCGACATATTGCCGGTTGTCATCAGGCCGCCGGCGCAGACCATCAGGAACATGGCGTACATGATGTAGAACTCTTTCTGGGACATCATCTGCCCGGCGCTGAAGTCACGCCTGGTCTGCACCACAGCCTTGGGCTGCACCCAATCCTTGGGCAGCCAGCCCTTTGGCGGGTGATGCAGAACCAGCGCAGCAAGGATGGCGATCACGCCCTGCCCAATGCCCCAGCTTGTCATTGCACCGGCCCAGCCCATCGACGTGATGGTGGCATTGATAGGAATCAGCGTCAGCGCCGAGCCGCCGCCGAATCCGGCTGCGGTCAGGCCGGCAGCCAAGCCGCGTTTGTCCGGAAACCACTTGACTGCATTGGCCACTGTGGCGATGTAGATGATGCCTGCCCCGGTGCCGGCGAGAACGCCGTAAGTGATGTAGAGGTGAAACACCGATGTGGCGTACATGCCGCCCAGCACCCATCCCAAGGTGATCAGGACGGCGCCGATCAGCATCAGGTTGCGGATGCCGAATTTATCGATGAAATATCCGGCAACCGGCACAGGCCAGGTTTCAAACAGGATGAACAGGGTATAGATCAGGGCGATGTCTTTATAGGGCACGTCCGCAAACTGCGCCTTCAGCCCCGGGGTGAAAAGGGTGAAGGCGTATTGGAAGTTCGATATGACGACCATCGCAATGACGCCGGCAGCCAACTGGACCCACCGGTTGCCGGCAATCGGACCCAGCGCCTGCCTGGCGATGTCGTCCTGGGACATGCTCACATTTGACATATAAAACCTTTGTCTCGATCTGAAGGGCCGCGGGCCCCTCGGTGTTATTGGAAAAGCGCTCTGCTCGGTGACAGGCTGAACAAGAGTCGCTGGCTCACAACGGTCAATGTCGAAGTTTTGTCTAAAAAATCTCTTGACTTGAGTCATGTTTACAAAAATGCACGATGGGGGTTTGCCCTTGGTTCCGCGCATTGAAATTTGTCTTTCCGGTTTCTGCCTCGGTATGCTCAGATCGCATTGCTGGCCTGAGACAATCCCGGCATGAATTTTTTTGATCAATGGCCCTTGGCCTTGCTGGCCGCTTTGACAATCCTGGTGCTATGGACCTTGCTGCGGGTGCGTTCACCGGGCAAGGCGCTGGAGGCGGTCTTGGCGCCGATGATGGACGAGGTCAGGCAACAGACCGAGCGCCTGGAGCGGGCCTTGCGTGATGAGTTGACGCGCAGCGCCAGCACCACCAGGCAGGAGTTGCTGCAGAGTCTGACGCAGTTCCAGCAACTGCTGAGCCAAGGTCTGCAGTCGAGCAATCAGTCGCTGGCGGCCCAAGCAATCGCGACCCGCGAGGCCCAGGATCAAGCCGCCAGGCGCAGCGCGCAGGCGCAAACCGAGGCCTTGCAGCAACTGTCGGACAAGGTCGAACTAAAGCTCACAGCGATTCAGTCTGACAACGAAAAAAAGCTCGAGCAGATGCGCGCCACCGTCGATGAAAAGCTGCATGCAACGCTGGAGCAGCGCTTGGGCGAGAGCTTCAAGCAGGTGGCTGACCGGCTCGAACAGGTGCACAAGGGTCTGGGCGAAATGCAGACTCTGGCGCGCGACGTTGGCTCGCTCAGCCGCGTGCTGACGAATGTGAAGACGCGCGGCATTTATGGCGAAGTCCAGTTGGCCGGTCTGCTCGAGCAGGTCTTCACGGCCGAGCAATATGCACGCAATGTGGCGACGATCCCGGGTAGCAGCGAACGGGTTGAATTTGCCATTCGCTTGCCGGGCCAGCGCGACGATGGCGAGCCGCTGTGGCTGCCGATTGACGCCAAGTTTCCACGCGAGGATTACGAACGCCTGCTCGACGCACAGGAGCGCGCCGATGCGCCCGGCGTCGAGGCGGCGGCCAAGGCGATCGAAACCCGTTTGCGTGCAGAAGCCCGAACGATCCGCGAAAAATACATCGCGCCGCCGCATACTACCGATTTCGGCATCCTGTTCGTGCCGACCGAAGGGCTTTATGCCGAGGCGCTGCGCCGGCCCGGCTTGCTCGAGGCCTTGCAGCGCGAGCACAAGGTGATGCTGGCCGGGCCGACCACCTTGCTGGCGACGTTGACCAGCTTGCAGATGGGATTCCGCACCCTGGCCTTGGAAAAGCGTTCGGCCGAAGTCTGGGAAGTGCTCGGGGCGGTCAAGACCGAATTCGGAAAATTCGGCGAGGTGCTGGCCAAGACCAAGAAGAAACTCGACGAAGCCAGCCAGACGATCGACCTGGCCGAAACTCGCACCCGCGCGATGACGCGCAAGCTCAAGAGCGTCGAGGCCTTGCCCGACGCCGTGGCGCAGAAGTTGCTCCATCTCGGGCAGCCCGATGAAGGCGTCGAGGGTGACGTTTGACTGCGCCGGCGGTGCCGCTGCGGCAGTCTTTGCCCTGGTTGATCGCGACTCTGGTCGCAGTCCATTCCTGCATGGCGGTGACAAGGGTTGCCGCCAGCTTGTGGGTGTTGCATCAGGGCTATGGCGAGTTGACGCTGGGGCTGGTACTGAGCAGTTTTGCGCTGGCGCCGATCCTGCTGTCTCTGTGGGCCGGCCGGCAGGCGGATCGGCATGGTTTTCACCGTCCGGTCGGTGTCGGCGTCTTGATGGCGCTGGCCGGCGCGCTGCTCGCGCTGGCCGTGCAGGAGCTGTGGGCGATCGGCATCAGCTGTCTGCTCTGCGGCGGCGCGATCAGTGTTGCTGCTGTGGCGATCCAGCGCGAAGCCGGCATGATCGCGGCAGACCCTTCCGAGCTCAAGCGGGTGTTCAGCTGGATTGCGCTCGGGCCAGCCTTGTCGAATGCGCTGGCACCGGTGGCTGCCGGCCTGTTGATCGACCACGCCAGTTTCCGTGCCGCCTTTGGGCTGGCCTTGCTGCTGCCCTTGCTGTCATGGGGGCTGGCGCAAAAAGTTCCGCGCCATCAACCCAAGCCAAGCGGCCATGTGAATCAGACCAAGCCGGCCTGGGACTTGCTGCGCAGTCCGGCCTTGCGCAACCTGCTGTTGCTCAATATCGTGTTGTCGGCTTGCTGGGATGCGCATATGTTCGTCGTGCCGGTGGTTGGGCATGGGCAGGGTTTGAGTGCCTCGAGCATCGGTCTGGTGTTCGGCGCCTTCGCCACCGCCGCCACCATCGTCAGGCTGGCCATCGTCCGCTGGGCCAATCATCTCGACGAGCTGAAGGTGTTGCGTTCGGCGATGCTGCTGGCGACCCTGGTACTGGCCGTCTACGCCTGGCTGCCGGGCACTGCCGGGATGATGCTGGGATCAAGCCTGCTGGGCTTGGCGCTCGGTTCGGTGCAACCGATGATTCTGGCCACTTTGCATCAGGTGACGCCGACCCTGCGTCATGGCCAGGCCTTGGGCCTGCGCATGCTCGCCACCAATAGCGCAACGATTTCGGTGCCGGTCGGCTTCGGTCTGCTGGCGACAGCGACAGTCGCCTCGGCCCCGATGTTGTTGATGGCCTCGCTGCTGTTGCTGGCGCAATGGCCCGCAAGGGCGATGCGGGTCGCCAAGGATCAGGCCATGCCCTGATGGCGCAGCAGCGCATCGATCGTTGGCTCGCGGCCGCGGAAGGCCATGAAGCTATCCATCGCGTCGCGGGAACCGCCGACTTCAAGGATGTTGTGCAAATAGCGCTGGCCGGTGTCGGCGTTGAAAACCCCTTCGACCTCGAAGGCGCTCCAGGCATCGGCACTCAGCAGCTCGGCCCATTTGTAGCTGTAATAACCGGCTGAATAGCCGCCAGCGAAGATATGCGAGAAGCTGTGCTGGCTGCGGTTGAACGGCGCTGCCGGCACGATCGCGACTTCAGCGCGGACTTGGTCGAGCAGCGCCTGGATTGCCGAATCACTGCCAGGCTCGGCATGCAAGCGCATGTCGAACAGCGAAAACTCGATCTGGCGCAGCGTCTGCATGCCGCTCTGGAAGTTCTTTGCGGCCAGCATCTTGTCGAACAAATCGCGCGGCAGCGCCGCAGCGCTGTCGACATGACAGGTCAGTTGCTGCAGCACTTCCCATTCCCAGCAGAAGTTCTCCATGAACTGGCTGGGCAACTCGACCGCGTCCCATTCGACGCCCGAGATGCCCGAGACGCCAAGCTCGTCGACCTGGGTCAGCAGATGATGCAGGCCATGACCAAACTCGTGGAACAGAGTGATCACATCGTCATGCGTCAGCAGCGCCGGCTTGCCGCCGACGCCTGAGGCGAAGTTGCAGACCAGTTGGGCCACCGGCGTCTGCTGCCGGCCTTCCGGCCTGGCCCAGCGGCTGCGCACCTCGTCCATCCAGGCGCCGGGGCGCTTGCCCGGGCGGGCGTAGAGGTCGAGGTAGAACTGGCCGACCAGCGCGCCATCGCGGTCGAGGCGGTAAAAGCGCACGCTGTCATGCCAGACCTCGGCCTGGGCCTCGGTGATCCTGACCTGGAACAGCCGCTCGATGATGTCGAACAGTCCGGCCAGCACCCGCGGTACGGTGAAATATTGGCGCAATTCTTCGTCGCTGAAGGCATAGCGTGCCTCCTTCAGCTTCTCCGACGCGAAGGCGTTGTCCCAGACCTGCAACTCGGCCAAGCCCAGTTCGCTGGCGGCGAACTGGCGCAACTCGGCCAGGTCTTTTTCAGCAAACGGTCGGGCGCGGTCGCCAAGATCGCGCAAGAAGTTCAGCACCTGGGCCGGGCTGCTGGCCATCTTCGTGACCATCGCTGCCTCGGCATAGTTGCCAAAACCGAGCAAGGCGGCTTCTTCCTGGCGCAGTTGCAGCAATTCCTGCATCAGCGCTGAGTTGTCCAATTCGGCCGTCCCCAGATCGCTGGCCCGGGTCACATAGGCGGTGTAGAGGCGTTCACGCAAGTCACGGTTCTGGCCATATTGCATCACCGGCAGATAGACCGGGAAATGCAGCGTCAGCTTGTGGCCTTCCTTGCTGTCAGCCAGGGCGGCATTGCGTGCCGCTTGCAGCACATCTGCCGGCACACCGGCGAGCTCTTCAGCCGTGGCGAAATAGGCAAAACCATCGGTCGCATCGAGCACATGTTCCGAGAACTTCTGCGACAACTCGGCGCTACGCTCCTGGATCGCCGCGAATCGTAGCTTGGCCTCGCCTTGCAGTTCTGCACCGGAGAGCACGAAGTCGCGCAGCCAATGTTTCAGCGCCTGCTGGCGCGCCGGGTTCAGACTGGCTGCCGCCTGGCTGGCGGCGATCGCCTTGTACTTGGCGTAGAGCCGCTCATCGGCCCCCTGGCGGGTGAAGAATTCAGTGACTGCCGGCAGCATGGCGTTATAGGCCTCGCGCAATTCGGGACTGTTGGCGACGGCATTCAGATGGCCGACCGCACCCCAGGCATGGCCGAGGCGCTCGGTCGCCACGCCCAGCGTGGCCGATAGCGCGTCGTAATCGGCCGGGGTGGCGTCGGATGTGGCGAGTTCCAGCGCGGCCTCGGCCTGGGCCAGCAGTTCAGTCATGGCCGGTTCGATATGTTCCGGGCGAATGCTGGCGAAAGCAGGCAACTGGGCCTGGCTCAATAAAGGGTTGCTCACGGGTGTTTCCTCAAAAATCTGTTGTGCATTTGGATCCGGGAATTTAGCCGGTGCGGCTTCTCCCCGGATTGCGCAGGATGCGGCTCAGGCAGCAGCGCGCTCGGCGGCTTCCAAGGTGTTGACCAGCAGCATCGTGATCGTCATCGGTCCGACACCCCCCGGCACCGGCGTGATCCAGCCGGCGACCTGACTGACGCCGGCGAAATCGACATCGCCGCAAAGCTTGCCTTCATCGTTGCGGTTCATGCCGACGTCGATCACCACGGCGCCCGGCTTGACCATCTCGGCGGTCAGCATATTGCGCTTGCCGACTGCTGCCACGACGATGTCGGCCTGGCGGGTGAATTGCGCCAGATCTGGCGTTGCGCTGTGGCAGATGGTGACGGTGGCGCTGGCCTGCAGCAGCATCATGGCCATCGGCTTGCCGACGATATTGCTGCGGCCGATCACGACCGCATGTTTGCCGCGCGGATCAATGCCGATCGATTCAAGCATCTTCATGCAGCCATAGGGCGTGCAGGGCTTGAAACCATCCTGCCCGACCATCAAGGCGCCGGCGCTGCCGACGTGGAAGCCGTCGACATCCTTCAGGGGCGAAATCGCCTCGATCACGAGGTTGGCGTCGATATGGGCGGGCAAGGGCAGCTGCACCAGGATGCCGTGGATCGATGGATCCTGGTTCAGCGCCTCGATCCGCGCCAGCAATTCGGTCTGGCTGAAGTCAGCCGTGTATTTCTCCAGCACCGATTTCAGCCCGGCGTCTTCGCAGGCCTTGACCTTGTTGCGCACATAGACCTGGCTGGCCGGACTGTCGCCAACCAGCAGCACGGCCAAACCCGGCTTGATGCCGCGGGCTCCCAGAGCGATCACGCGCTGAGCAACTTCCGCCCGGATTTTCTTTGACAACGCCAAGCCGTCGATCAGTTTTGCTGTCATGAAATCTATCTCCAAAATGCAAAAGAGCCGCTGTAGCAGCGGCTCTTGGGATCTGTCAAAAGGTCAGACTTTAGCGCTGGCCCCGAGTGCAATCTTGAGCAGATCGGCCACGGTGTTGGCGTTGAGTTTTTCCATGATGTTGGCGCGGTGCGCTTCCACCGTCTTGATGCTGATGCCAAGGTCATCGGCAATCTGCTTGTTCAGTCGGCCGGCGACGATGCGCTCAAGCACCTGGGCTTCGCGCGTCGTCAGCCTTGAAAGCAGCGCATCGCGGCTGGCGGCTTCTTGGTGCGAGGAGAAAGCCGTGCGGGCCTGATCGAGCATGCGTTCGACCAGCGAAACCAGTTCTTCTTCCTTGAACGGCTTTTCGATGAAATCCATCGCACCCTTTTTCATCGTCTGCACGGCCATTGGCACATCGCCATGTCCGGTGATGAAGACGACCGGCAGCGGACTGCGGCGTTCCATCAGCCGGTCCTGCAGTTCCAGTCCGCTCATGCCATCCATGCGGATGTCGGCGATCAGGCATGCGACTTCGCGCGGGTCATAGCGGCTGAGGAATGATTCTGCCGAGTCAAAACATTTGACCCGGTAGTCCTTGCCCTCGAGTAACCATTGCAGAGAGTCGCGGACTGCCTCGTCGTCATCGACGACGTAGACGTTACCCTTTTTCGGAATCAGGCTCATGGTGTCGCTTTTCAGTTCACAGCAGCCCCGGACGCAATATCGGGGCGGGAGATTTCAACCGGAAGGGTGAAGGCAAACCTGCATCCAACAATAATGGCGCCATTGTATAAGTTCTCGGCATTGATTCTGCCTTGGTGCGATTCGATGATCGATCGGCAGAGTCCGAGGCCTATTCCCATGCCGTCCGCCTTGGTCGAGAAGAAGGCCTCGTACATGCGCGCGATGACTTCCTCGGGCATGCCCGGACCCATGTCGGTGACCGAGAATTCGATATGCCCACCGAGTTCGGGCGTATGCCTGGGAACCACGCGCAATTCGATATGCCGGCGCGACACCGGCAGCGATGCGTTGTCGATCGACTCGGCAGCGTTCTTCAGCAAATTCATCAGCACCTGCTCGATCAGGATCGGGTCCACCAGCAATTGCGGCAGGCGCTGGGCGACATAGGTGTGGATCGCCACATGGCGGCGGCGCAACTCGATGCCGGCCAGTTCGACTGCATCTTCGACAATCGCTGCGGCCTGCGCCGATTCGCGCCGGGGTTCGCTGCGTTTCACGAAGTTGCGGATACGGTGGATGATCTGGCCTGCGCGCTGGGCCTGTTTGGCGGTCTTCTCCAAGGCAGCGAGCAGGTCGTCCTTGCCGATCTGGTCGCCCCGAACACGCGAGACCATGCCGTTGCAGTAATTGGTGATCGCCGTCAGCGGTTGGTTCAACTCATGCGCAACGCTCGAGGCCATTTCACCCATCGTCATCAAGCGGCTGCTGGCCTGGGCGCGTTCCGCCTGGCGGGCGGCCAGGTCTTCGGCGCGGCGACGCATGGTGATGTCGGTGGCGATCAGCATCTGCGCCAAAGTGCCATCGGTCCACTGCAGGTAGCGCGCGCGCACGTCAAACCACATTTCCAGCGAATCGACATAGACCTCGCGTGGATCCGAAACAGGCTCGGTCAGGTAATGGGCCGGCAGGCCCGAATAACCGTCGACCTCTTCGTCGGCATCCGGGCCGCTCTCGTGACCGACCTGGGTGCCGGCCAGCAGGGCATGACCAGCAGGAAAGGCGCCGAACCATTGGCGATAGCTGCGGTTGGCGAACAGCAACTCGCCTTGCTGCACCGACAGCACCGACACCGCAGCGTCGAGCCCTTCCAACATGGTGGTGAAGCGCTCGTGCGAAGCCGAGAGCTGGTCCCGCACCCGTTTGGCCTCGGTGATATTGGTCATCGAAGTCATCCAGCCACTCTGCACGCCCTTGGCGTCGATCAGCGGCGAGACATACATGCGGCAATCAAACAAGGTGCCGTCCTTGCGCAAGATTCTCAGTTCGGCCCCGCCGGCAGGAATATTGCCCTGGCTTTGCAGATCCTGCAGGCGCAGATATTCGTCATGGCGCTCGTGCGGCCAAAAGGCGAACGGTGGCAAGGCGCCGATCAACTCCTGCTCGGAAAACCCGGTCATTGCGCAAAAGGCCGGGTTCACATAGGTGATGCGCGAAGCCATGTCCATCGCCCGCATGCCGGTCAACATCGAGTTTTCCATCGCCCGGCGGAAATTCATCTCGGTCGCCAACTCGTTCTGGATCTGCAGGCGTCTGCGCATATGGCGCCAACTGCCCAACAGCATCCAGACGGTCAGGGTGGAAAGCGCCACCACCATCCAGAACAAGGTGTTGCTGATCAATCCGATCGAACTTCGGTAGCCCTGCCCGCGCAGCACCAGACCGTTCATTGCGGGCGCCAGCGGCAGCTCATGCCAGATCGAGGCGCGTTTGGCGGTTTTCCCCGGCATCGAGGTGACGGTGCTGCTGATCACCCGTTCTGCGGTATCGACCACAGCCATCGGGTGGCGCTCGGCAAGATCGATGGGGACGAAATAGCGCAGCATCGCCTCGACCGAATATTCGGCAATCAGTACGCCAGCGAAGCCGCTATGGTCCAACAGCGGCACGTGAACCTGGAAGACGGTGTTGCCAGCGCCGCCGAAAGGTGGTGAATAGGAGGGCTGATGCCGCGCGCGCGCCGCCTGGAATGCGATTTCCGGCGCGCTGCTCTGATTCGCCATCGGCATCGACGGGTCGCTGCTGTTGCCATTCATCGGGCTATCGGCCTGGAAACCGGCGGCGCTGACGCTGGCACGCCTTTTGCGCTGATTGCTTAGCCAGATGATCTGGGTGATCTCGGGGCGTTCGCGGGCGAAGGTCGCCGCCTGAGCGCTGAAATTCTGCGCACTGATCGTGTTGGGCACCAGTTCCCGGGCCAGTCTGAGCAGTTGCTCCTGGTTATCGTTGAGTCGCAAGCGAATCTGTTGCTGGGCGATTTCGGTGTCACGGATGACCGCCTCGGTCTCGCGTTCGAAGTCCTCGTTGCGCAGGTACCAGAAGGCCGTGATGATGGCCGCCAGAAACAACAGCACCGACACCAAGGGGCCGAGGGTTGCAAAGCGGTCCTGGCGTGCCGGCGGCTGTCGCCGCCACCAGCGCGCAGCAAAGCGTTGCAAGGGCAGCAGCCAGCGCCTTGTCGCGCCTTTTTGGTCGAGCTGGAAAAAAATCATCGCCGATTATCGGTCCAGCGATGGCTTGATTGGCTAGGCGGATTTTGATCAATCGCAATGCCACTTATCGTATTATGAAACGCAATCGCATAATTTGATATTGCCTTGGAGTTGTGCGACACTCCGCCTGCTTTCAAACCGTATGGAGACAAAATGCCCTCGCAGCCCCAGTCCTTTTTAGGCGCTTCAGCCAATGACACCGACTCGCTAGAAACCAAGGAATGGCTGGACGCAATGTCCGCCGTGATTGGTGAAGAAGGGGGCGAGCGCGCGCATTTTCTGCTTGAAACATTGATCGATCATGCCCGTCAGGCCGGCATCGAGACGCCTTTCTCGGCCAAAACCGCCTACGTCAATACCATACCTGCCGACCGTGAAGAGCGGATGCCTGGCAATATCGAAATCGAGGAGCGGCTGCGCGCTTATATGCGCTGGAACGCGATGGCGATGGTGGTCAAGGCAAACCGTCTGAATCCCGATGATGGCGGCGATCTGGGCGGCCATATTTCGAGCTTTGCCTCGTTGGCGACGATGCTCGGTTGCGGCTTCAACCATTTCTGGCATGCCGATGACGGCGTGCATGGCGGTGACCTGCTTTATATCCAGGGCCATTCGTCACCGGGCATTTACGCCCGCGCTTATCTGGAAGGCCGCATCAGCGAAGAGCAGATGCTGAACTTCCGCCAGGAAGTCGACGGCAAGGGCCTCTCGAGCTATCCGCACCCGAAACTGATGCCCGAGTTCTGGCAGTTCCCGACCGTCTCGATGGGCTTGGGCCCATTGATGGCGATCTATCAGGCGCGTTTCCTGAAGTACCTGCATGCGCGCGGCCTGGCCGATACTTCCAAGCGCAAGGTCTGGGTCTTCCTTGGCGACGGCGAAATGGACGAACCCGAATCACTCGGCGCGATCGGCCTGGCTGCGCGTGAAAAACTCGACAACCTGATCTTCGTCGTCAACTGCAATCTGCAGCGGCTCGACGGTCCGGTGCGCGGCAATGGCAAGATCATCCAGGAACTCGAAGGCGAATTCCGTGGCTCCGGATGGAACGTGATCAAGCTGATCTGGGGCGGTTATTGGGATCCTCTGCTGGCGCGTGACAAGGAAGGCCTGCTGCGCAAGGTGATGATGGACACCGTCGACGGTGACTATCAGGCGATGAAGGCCAATGATGGTGCCTTCGTACGCGAGCATTTCTTTGGCCAGCACCCCAAATTGCTCGAGATGGTCAGCTCGATGAGCGACGACGACATCTGGCGCCTGAACCGCGGTGGCCATGATCCGCAAAAGGTCTATGCGGCCTATCACAAGGCCGTGCATACCGAGGGTCAGCCGACAGTCATGCTGATCAAGACCGTCAAGGGCTTCGGCATGGGCAAGAGCGGCGAGGGCAAGAACACCGCCCACCAGACCAAGAAGCTGACCAACGACGACATCAAGAGCTTCCGCGATCGGTTCAATATTCCTGTCAGCGATCATCAGATCGACACCGACCTGCCTTTCTACAAGCCGGCCAACGACACCCCCGAGATGCGCTATCTGCTCGAGCGTCGTGCCGAACTCGGTGGCTTCCTGCCCAAGCGTCGTCCGAAGGCCGATGAGCATTTGCAAGTGCCGGCGCTCGAAACCTTCAAGGCCGTGCTCGAAGCGACAGCCGAAGGCCGCGAGATTTCGACCACGCAGGCTTTCGTGCGTTTCCTGACGCAATTGCTGCGTGACAAGGATCTGGGTCCGCGTACCGTGCCGATCCTGGTTGACGAAGCGCGCACCTTCGGTATGGAAGGGCTGTTCCGTCAGATCGGCATCTACAACCCCGAAGGGCAGAAATACACGCCGGTCGACAAGGACCAGGTGATGTACTACCGCGAGGACAAAGCCGGTCAGGTGCTGCAGGAAGGCATCAACGAGGCCGGTGGCATGGCCTCCTGGATCGCCGCGGCGACCTCTTATTCAACCAACAACCGGGTGATGATCCCGTTCTTCGTCTATTACTCGATGTTCGGCTTCCAGCGCATCGGCGACCTCGCCTGGGCGGCTGGCGACATGCAAGCGCGCGGCTTCCTGCTCGGCGGCACCTCCGGGCGCACGACGCTGAACGGCGAAGGCCTGCAGCATGAGGACGGCCACAGCCATATCCTGGCCGGCACGATTCCGAACTGCGTTTCCTACGACCCGACCTTCGCCCACGAAGTCGCGGTGATCATGCAGCATGGCTTGAAGCGCATGGTGGAGAACCAGGAAAACGTTTATTTCTACATCACCCTGCTGAATGAGAACTATCCGATGCCGGGCCTGCAAGCCGGTACCGAAGCCGAAATCCTCAAAGGCATGTATCTGCTCGAAGCGGCCGCTCAGGACAAGCCTTGCGTCAACCTGCTTGGCTCGGGCACCATCCTGCGTGAAAGCCAGGCGGCCAAGGTTCTGCTGGAGCAGGACTGGGGCGTCTCGGCCAATGTCTGGAGCGCACCAAGCTTCAATGAATTGGCCCGCGACGGCCAGGATGCCGAACGCTGGAACCTGTTGCATCCGACCGAAGTTCAACGTCTTTCATTCGTCGCGCAGCAACTCGGCCGCACCACCGGGCCGGTGATCGCTTCGACCGATTACATGAAGAACTACGCCGAGCAGATCCGTGCCTTCATGCCCAAGGGCCGCAGCTACAAGGTGCTGGGTACCGACGGTTTCGGTCGCAGCGATTTCCGCTTCAAGCTGCGCGAGCATTTCGAGATCAACCGGCATTACGTTGTCGTCGCCGCCCTGAAGGCGCTGGCTGACGAAGGCAAATTGCCGGCGACCCAGGTGGCTGAAGCGATCGCCAAATACGGCATCAAGGCAGACAAGATCAACCCGCTGTACGCCTGAAGTACGCCTGATCTACGCCTGATATTTTTTACAGACATAGCCCGCGATGTAGCGCAGCGCCAGGCGGGGTTTGCAAACGCAGATCCGCTTGCCGCGTTCATGAAGGCACCAAGGAGATGAAATGGCAATTTTAGAAATCAAGGTTCCCGACATCGGTGACGTCACGGACGTGGCAGTGATCGAGTTGCTGGTCAAGGTCGGCGACCGGGTCGCGCTCGAGCAGAGTCTGATCACCGTCGAGAGCGACAAGGCTTCGATGGAAATTCCCAGCTCAGCGGCTGGCCTGGTCAAGGAAATCAAGGTCGCGCTCGGTGACAAGGTCAATCAGGGCAGTCTGGTGTTGCTGCTCGAGGCCGAAGCTGCGGCGCCGGCAAGCGTTGCAGCCGCCCCGGCAGTGGCAGCAGCGGTGGCGGCGCCACCGCCCGTCGCTGCGGCTGCCGCTGGCAGCACCAGGACGGTCGAAGTCTTTGTTCCCGACATCGGCGATTTCGAATCGGTGTCGGTGATCGAGGTGTTCGTCAAGGTGGGCGACAGCATCCGCGTCGAGCAGAGCCTGATCACCGTCGAGAGCGACAAGGCCTCGATGGAGATTCCCAGCTCGACCGCTGGCGTGATCAAGGAATTGAAGGTCGCGCTTGGCGACAAAGTGGCCAAGGGATCGCTGCTGGCGCTGGTTGAAATCGCAGCGCCGGTGGCGCAAGCAGCCGCTGCAGCTGCTCCTGCCCTGATCGCTGCGACCGTAGCGCTGGCCCCGGCGCCGGTGCCAGTGCGTGCTGCGCCGACCGCTTCTCTGCCAGCGCATGAGCCGATGGCAGCCAAGGCTCGTTTGCCCCATGCTTCGCCGAGCATTCGCCGCATCGCACGCGAACTCGGTGTGCCGCTGGACGAAATCAAAGGCACCGGCCCGAACGGCCGTATCCAGGAACTCGACTTGCAGGGTTTCGTCAAATCCGTGCTCGCCGGGGCAGTGCAAACGCTGGCGCAAAGAGCTGCAGCACCCGCAGCAGCGGCACCTGCAGCGGCAGGCAATTTCCCGGGTTTGCTGCCCTGGCCCAAGGTCGACTTCGAGAAGTTCGGCCCGGTCGAGCGCCGCGATCTGTCGCGCATCAAGAAAATTTCGGGTGCCAATCTGCACCGCAATTGGGTGCTGATCCCGCATGTCACCAACAATGACGATGCCGACATCACCGATCTCGAAGCCTTCCGCGTCCAGTTGAACGGTGACAAATCGTCGCCCTCCAAGGTAACGATGCTGGCCTTCATGATCAAGGCGGCCGTTGCGGCATTGAAGAAGTTCCCCGAGTTCAATGCCTCACTCGATGGTGAGCAACTGGTGTTGAAGAATTATTTCCACATCGGTTTTGCGGCCGACACGCCGAATGGCCTGATGGTCCCGGTGCTCAGGGATGCCGACAAGAAGGGCATCTTCCAGATCAGCCAGGAAATGGGTGAATTGGCCAAGAAAGCCCGCGATGGCAAGCTCGGAACGGCCGAGATGACCGGTGGCTGCTTCAGTATTTCGTCGCTCGGCGGCATTGGTGGCGGCTATTTCACGCCGATCATCAATGCGCCCGAAGTCGCGATCATGGGTGTGGGCAAGAGCAAGATCGAGCCGGTTTGGGACGGCAAGCAATTCGTCCCGCGTCTGATGTTGCCCTTGAGTTTGAGCTGGGATCACCGCGTCATCGACGGCGCTTCGGCGGCCCGTTTCAACGCTTACTTCGCGTCGCTGCTGGCGGATTTCCGCCGGATCGCCCTGTAAATTTCAGGCGAACTTTTGAGCGCTGTATAAGGCGCAATCCCCGCATGCAGGCCGGCTGGCCGGCATGATGGGCTACGGAGAAAATCATGGCATTGATTGAAGTAATAGTCCCCGACATCGGTGATTTCAAGGACGTCGCCATCATCGAGTTGCTGGTCAAACCCGGCGACAAAGTGGCCGCGGACCAGAGTCTGGTGACGGTCGAAAGCGACAAAGCGTCGATGGAAATTCCGTCCTCGCATGCCGGCATCGTCAAGGAGGTCCTGGTCGCCATCGGCGACAAGATCAACCAGGGCAGTTTCCTGATCAGGCTGGAAAGCAGCGCTGCGGCGGCGCCGGTCGCCGCGCCAGTTGCTGCTGCTGCAGCGCCGGTCTCAGCCCCAGTCCCAGTCCCCGCTGCCGCTGCTTATGCGGGGACAGCCGACCTTGACTGCGACTTGTTGGTGCTCGGCGCCGGACCGGGTGGCTATTCGGCCGCATTCCGCGCCGCCGATCTCGGCCTGAAAGTCATCCTGGTCGAGCGCTATGCCCAGCTCGGCGGTGTCTGCCTGAACGTCGGTTGCATTCCGTCGAAGGCCTTGCTGCATGTGGCAGCGGTGATGGACGAGGTCAGCCATCTCGCAGCGCTGGGTGTCGACTTCGGTCCGCCCAAGCTCGACATAAACAAGCTGCGCGGCCACAAGGACAAGGTCATCGCCAAGCTGACCGGTGGCTTGGCGGCGATGGCCAAGATGCGCAAGGTTACGACTTTGCGCGGCTATGGCTCGTTCATTGACGCCAATCATCTGCAGGTCGAAGAGACCGGCGGGGAAGCGCAGGCCAAGACCGGCGCGAGCAAGACGGTCCATTTCAAGCAGGCGATCATCGCGGTCGGCTCGTCGGCCGTGCGCCTGCCTTTCCTGCCCGATGATCCGCGCATCGTCGATTCGACCGGTGCGCTGGCGCTGAAGGAAGTGCCGAAGAAAATGCTGCTGGTCGGCGGTGGCATCATCGGCCTGGAAATGGGTACCGTCTATTCGACGCTCGGCGCCAGGCTTGATGTGGTCGAGATGCTCGACGGGCTGATGCAGGGCGCTGACCGCGACCTGGTCAAGGTCTGGCAGAAAATGAATGCCAAGCGCTTCGACAACATCATGCTGAAAACCAAGACGGTCGGTGCTGAAGCCAGCGCCGAAGGCATCAAGGTCAAGTTTGAAACGCTCGACGGCGCCGCTTCGGAAGGCGTTTACGACCTGGTGCTTCAGGCCGTCGGGCGCACGCCGAATGGCAAGAAGGTGGCGGCCGAAAAGGCCGGCGTCGCCGTCACCGACCGCGGCTTCATCAATGTCGACGTGCAGATGCGCACCAATGTGCCGCATATCTTCGCGATCGGCGATCTGGTTGGCCAGCCGATGCTGGCGCACAAGGCCGTGCATGAAGCCCATGTGGCGGCCGAAGTGGCGGCCGGCGCATTACTCGGCGACGCCCATTTGTCGAAGAGCCAGTTTGACGCCAGGGTGATTCCGAGCGTGGCCTACACCGACCCTGAAGTCGCCTGGGTCGGGCTGACCGAAGACCAGGCCAAGGCCCAAGGCATCAAGGTCAAGAAAGGCCTGTTCCCCTGGACCGCTTCAGGCCGCGCGATTGCCAACGGCCGCGACGAAGGCTTTACCAAGCTGCTCTTTGACGACAGCCCGGAAGCCCATGGTCATGGCAAGATCCTCGGCGGCGGCATCGTCGGCACCCATGCCGGTGACATGATCGGCGAGATCGCGCTGGCGATCGAGATGGGCGCCAACGCGGTGGACATCGGCAAGACCATTCACCCGCATCCGACGCTGGGTGAGAGCATCGGCATGGCCGCCGAGGTCGCTCATGGCTCCTGCACTGATCTACCTCCGGCGCGCAAATAGGCGAGGCGAGGCGGGCCAAGCCGGCCGACTGAAAAAAGCCCGACCTGGTTCGGGCTTTTTGCTGTCTGTTCGGTAATAGTGGCGGCGGGATGACCGCTCGAAAAAATGCCCGCATTTTCATGCGGGCTGTGAATTTTTTTGGAGCCCAAACGCTTCGGTTTGCGCAGAAAAGGTCAGCGCCGGCGGCGCAGTTGCCAAGCCATGATGGCCAGGCCCAGCGCCATCATCGCGTAGGTGCCAGGTTCTGGCACGGCCCCGACGGTGCGGGTGAAGTAGCTCTGGCTCGCGCAAGCGGCCACTGAATCGCCGGTGCAGGTCTGTGTCAGCCACACAAGTTGTCTGAGGTCGTTGCCTGCGGTATCAAGGCCGTTCACGTCGATCGAGATCAACGAGCGGTAAAAGTAGTAATTGCCTGGGGCAACGGGACCGGCGCTCGGTATGAAGCTGCCATGCAGGTAGTCGAGAGTCTGACCTGGCCCCAGCGAGAAAGGCACAGCCAATGGGCTGCCCGACGCCCAGGCGAAGCTGTAGGGCGGTCCGTCGGCACAGGTTTTGGTGAAATTGCCGCTGCAACCAAACCAAGATGCCAGAGAGAAGGTCGTGTAGCTGGCAAAGTCAGCGTAAAAGGACGTGCCCCCGGCATCGGTGCCCCAGCCTTGCGTTGGCAGGTCGGCTGAGTTCAGACCGCCGTTGAGCAACTTGTTGTCAACCGTGAAAGCTCCGCTTGGATCGGTGTTGGCAAAGCGCAGCCAGACATCGATGTTGTCGTTGGGGCCGACGACACCGGTCGGTTGCAAAAAGGTCAGCGAAAGTGATGACCAACGGGCCGGTTGCACATCGGCCGAGGCCTGTGCTGCCGCGAGCAAGATAGCGCCGGCAAAAAACGCGATGCGCGTCAAGGCGCTGTAGAAACTGGATCGCAAGTTCATGAGTTTCTCCTTTGTTGTTCCAAGAGCCAGTGTTTGCCTGTGAGCTGCAGCATGAATGCGCTGGCGCAAGCAACGGCAGCGCCCGATTCCCACGAATTAGGCGGATGCGTGGCATGGCGACCGAGGCCGCGCATGGCTTCTGCACCGGTCTGCCGTCAGCGTGCAAATAGGTGAGCCGAGCCAGCCGACTGAGAAAAGCCCGGCCCGATTCAAGCTTTTGCAAGTCTGGAAAACCTTGTCTGTCAAGGCCATTTCCTGGCTGCTGTCGCAGTCCTGCGGCAGCAGGGTTTTTCCTTGTCAGGCCTTTGTTCTTGACATTTGATAATGCTGCAACATTTCCTCAAATTAGCAGCTATTTCAAACCATGAACATCGTCACCAGTCCCGCCTCTGTGTTGGCACTCGCCTTGCGGGCGATGGAAGGCACGCCCGACCCCCGCTTGCGCTTGTTGATCGCTTCGTTGACGACGCATCTGCATGCCTTTGTGCAGGAAACCGCGCTGACTGAAGCGGAGTTCGAGCGCGCACTTGAATTCATCGTCGCCATCGGCCAGGCCACCGGCGAGACCAAGAACGAAGTGGTGCTGGCAGCCGATCTGCTCGGTATCTCGAGCGTCGTGGCGCTGCAGAATAATCTTGACCCGCAAGGTGAATCGCTGGCGGCGCTGCTGGGTCCGTTCTGGCGCGCCAACGCGCCTGAATGCGCCCCGGGTGAAAATATCGCCCGTTCGGGTACGCCGGGCCTGCCACTGAGTGTGTCCGGGGTCGTGCTTGAAAACGATGGCACGCCGATCGCCGATGCGGTCGTCGATGTCTGGCAGGCCTCGCCGGTCGGGCTCTACGAGAACCAGGATCCGCAGCAGGAGGACATGAATCTGCGCGGCAGGTTCCATACCGATGCTGCCGGTGCCTTCCATTTCCGCACCGTGCGCCCAGCCGGTTATCCAGTGCCGACTGATGGCCCTTGTGGCGATTTATTGCGTGCGCAACTGCGCCATCCGAACCGGCCGGCGCATCTGCACTTCATGGTCAGCAAGCCTGGCCACAAGGTGCTGATCTCGCAGGTTTATGCCGATGATGACGAGAACCTCGAGAGCGATCCGACCTTCGGCGTGACGCGCCGCTTGATCGGCCGTTTCGAAATGCAAGCCGATGGCAAGGGCGCAACGCTGGCCTATGAGGCCAGGCTCGAGCGCGGCGAGATGAAGTTCCCCCATCCTCCTATCCCTTGAATCTGCCCACCAATGAGCTTTGATCCGATTTTGAAACTCGACGGCAAGGTCGCTGTCATTGCCGGCGGCCTGGGTGCCATCGGTTATGCGACAGCGCAGCGGCTGGCTGCAATCGGCGCGACTTGCGTGCTGCTGCATCGGCGCGGCGATGAAGCCACCGAGCTCGCCGCTGCCTTGCCGGCCGATGCCGCGCAGGTCCATCAGGCGATTTTTGCCGACATTGTTGACAGTGCCAGTCTGCGCGCTGCCGCCGCCGCGGTGGCAGCCTCGCTGGGGCGCTGCGACATCTTGGTCAACAGCGCCGGCCATACCCGGCCGGTGCCTGCTGCCGACCTCGAAGGCCTGAGCGATGAGTTGATCGACGAGTTGCTGCAGGCGAATTTCCGCGGCGTCTTCGCCACCATCCGGGCCTTCACGCCGCTGCTCAAGGCCAGTGGCGACGGCTTGATCGTCAACGTGTCGTCGATTTCGGCTTTCACCGGCACCGGCAGCAACCTCGCTTATGTCGCCGCCAAGGCCGGACTCGATGTGGTCGGGGATGCCTTGGCCAAGGTGCTGGCGCCGCTGGTACGCGTGGTCTCGGTGTCGCCGGGCGCGGTGGCTTCGAGTTTCGTGCCGGGCCGCGGCAGTGACTTCGCCGCCAAGATGGCCAGCAGCACGCCGCTAGGGCGCATCGGCCTGCCCGACGATGTGGCGGCTGCGATCGAAGCGCTGGCGACGACGCTGCGCTTTGTCACCGGCACAAGGCTGGTCGTCGATGGAGGGCGGCATCTATGAAGACATTGATCACCTGCGCCGTGACCGGCAACCTCGTCAAACCCGATCAGACCCCGCATTTGCCGATCACGCCCGAGCAGATCGCTGATTCATGCCTCGAAGCGGCCGAGGCAGGCGCCGGACAAGTGCATATTCACGTGCGCAATCCCTTGACCGGCATGCCGTCAATGGAAGTCGATCTTTACCGTCAGGTGGTCGAGCGGATTCGCCGCAGCAACCATGAGCTGGTCATTAACCTGACCACCGGACCGGGCGGGCGTTACGTGCCGAGCGAAGATGACCCTAAGATCTACGCGCCCGGCACGACGCTGTTGCCGCCGGAAAAACGCGTCGAGCACATCGCCCTGATCCGGCCCGACATCTGCTCGCTCGACCTGAATACGATGAACTCGGGCCCTGATGTGGTGATGAACACGCCGAAGAACGTGCGCCGCATGGCCCGCGTGATCCGAGCGGCCGGCGTCAAACCCGAGCTCGAGGTGTTCGATTCGGGTGACATCCATCTCGCCCTGGACCTGATCGCCGACGGCACGCTTGACGGCCCCGGCATGTGGACTTTTGTGCTGGGGGTGAAATACGGTTTCGCGCCGACACCGCAGACGGTGGAATATGCCCGCAGTCTCCTGCCGCCCGGCGCCTTCTGGACCGCTTTCGGTATTGGCCGGATGGAGTTCCCGATGGTTGCTCAGGCCTGGCTGCTCGGTGGCCATGTGCGGGTTGGCATGGAAGACAACATCTACCTGGCCAAGGGCCAGCTCGCCAGCAGCAATGCGCAACTGGTGGCCAAGGCGCGCAGCATCATTGAATCCCTGGGGGGCGAGATCGCCAGCGCCAATGAGGCGCGCCTCATGCTGGGACTGTCGCCG
>CANFIC010000020.1 GCA_947446685.1 Burkholderiales bacterium | reverse complement strand
CCGCTGCTGCTTCTGTTCGCCCTGTCATCGCGACAGCTGATTTCCGGTCTGACGGCAGGCGCAGTCAAGTAAGCGCCGGCCCAATCCATCTTTCATTTTCATTTCATGACCACAACCGCGCCCGCATTTCCAACCCACCCGTTCCCGCCAGACTTCGTCTGGGGCGTAGCGACCAGTTCCTTCCAGATTGAAGGCGCCACCAACAAAGACGGGCGCGGCGATTCGATCTGGGACAGCTTTTGCCGTCTGCCTGGCGTCATCGCTGATGGCAGCGATGGCAGCATCGCTTGCGATCATTACCACCGGCTGGATGAGGACCTGGACCTGATCGCTGGCCTGGGCGTCAATGCCTACCGTTTTTCGGTCTCCTGGCCACGCGTCCAACCGAGCGGCAGCGGCGCCTGGAATGAGGCCGGACTGGCCTTCTACGAGCGACTGGTCGACGGACTGCTGGCGCGCGGCATCAAACCCTACCTGACGCTGAACCACTGGGACTTGCCAGCCGCATTGCAGACCAGCGGTGGCTGGGCCAATCGCGACACGGTGCACCGCTTTGTCGACTACGCGATCGGCTTGAACGCAAGGCTCGGCGACCGGGTCGCCTCGATCGCCACCCACAACGAACCCTGGGTGGTGGCCTTTCTCGGCCATGAAAGCGGCATCTTTGCGCCAGGAATAAAAGACCGGGCGGTGGCGGCGCAGGTCTCGCACCATCTGCTGCTCAGCCATGGCTTGGCCTTGCAAGCGCTGCGCGCGCAGGGCTGCAAGGCCAGCTTGGGCATCGTGCTGAACCTGGCGCCGGTGCAGGCCGCGACGACTTCGGCTGAAGACATTGAACAAGCCCATCTCGAGGACGGGCGCCTGCTGCGCTGGTATATGGACCCGCTGTTCAAGGGCGGCTACCCGCAGGATGTGCTCGACTTCCTGGGCGAAGATGGGCCGCGGATCGAAGCCGGCGACATGCAGCAGATCGCGTTACCGATGGACTTTCTCGGCATCAACTATTACTCGCGTTCGGTGGTCAGTGCAGCCGGTCCCTGGGACGCCAAGACCAGCGGTCTCGAGTTGACCGAGATGGGTTGGGAAATCTACCCTGAAGGTCTCACCCAGTTGCTGTTGCGGCTGCACCAGGACTATGCCGTGCCGCCGCTTTACATCACCGAAAACGGTGGTGCTTTCAAGGATTCGCTGGTCGATGGGGTGGTCAAGGACGACGACCGAACCGATTACATCGCCGCGCATATTGCGGCAGTTGGCGCAGCCATGCGGCAAGGAGTCCCGATGTGCGGCTATATGGTCTGGAGCCTGCTCGACAACTTCGAATGGGCCTCGGGCTATGAGAAACGCTTCGGCATCGTCCATGTCGATTACGCCACCCAGACCCGCACCCCGAAGGACAGCGCGGTCTGGTACCGCGCCTTTTTGCGGGCGCAGCAACTGGCCCATGCGCCACTCAACGTCGCGTTGACGGAGGTCTGAGATGGGTCAGGTATCACTGCGCGGAATCCGCAAGAGCTTTGGCAAGACCGATGTCATCAACGGCATCGACCTCGAGGTGCGCGACGGCGAATTCCTGGTCTTCGTCGGCCCTTCGGGCTGCGGCAAGTCAACGATGCTGCGCATGATCGCCGGGCTCGAGACCATCAGCAGTGGCGACTTGCTGATCGACGGCCAACGCGCCAACGAGCTCAGACCTTCAGACCGCGGCGCAGCGATGGTGTTCCAGACCTATGCGCTCTATCCGCATATGACGGTGGCCGAAAACATGGGGTTTTCGCTGCAGATGTCAGGTGTCAGCAAGGCCAAGCGGCAAATGCAGGTCGGGCGCATCGCCGAGGTCCTGCACATCACCGAACTGCTCGACCGCTTCCCGAAGGATCTGTCAGGAGGCCAGCGCCAGCGCGTGGCGATCGGCCGCGCCATCGTCCGCAAGCCCAAGGTTTTCCTTTTCGACGAGCCGCTTTCCAACCTCGACGCGGCCTTGCGCGTGACGATGCGAATCGAGTTGTCGCGGCTGCACAAGGAGCTCGGCACGACGATGATTTACGTCACCCACGACCAGGTCGAGGCGATGACCTTGGGCGACCGCATCGCCGTCTTTCATAAAGGCCAGATTGCCCAGCTCGGTGCACCGATGGACTTGTACAAGCGCCCGGCCAACGAGTTCGTCGCCGGTTTTTTAGGCGCGCCAAAAATCAATTTGATCGACTGCCCGAAGCCTGGCGCCGCCGCACCGCATCAGGCCTTGTGGGAAGCGTTGAAGGCGCCATCCGGTGCTTGCCGCACCGGGCTGCGCCCCGAGAACTTGCAATTGATCCCGGAAGGTGCCGGCATTCCAGCCAAAGTCGAACTGGCCGAACATCTGGGCGATGCATCGATCATCCACCTGCGAGTCGACGGTGTCAGCGAGCTCCTGTGCGCCAAGGTCGGTGTCGGCCACAGCCGGATTGCCACCGGTCAGGCGGTCGGCCTGGCACCGGATGCTTCCTGGTCGCTTGCTTTTGATGCCGACACCAGGCTGCTGGACTGAACCATGAAAACCCAGTCGCGCTTTTTTCCTGCTGATGGCCGGAGGTCAGCCCAGACGACGCTGGACCATTACCTGCAATCAGTCAGGCCGAGCAGCCTTGAAAGCGCAGACAACGAGTTTGCCGCCTGCGAAGAGATCGTACGGATAGGCCGATTGGCGGCGCAGCGCGGTTGGGTTCCTGCCGGTTCGGGTGATTTCTCGATCCAGGTCGGCTCATGCCTGACCCTGACCCAGTCGGGCTGCGACAAGAGCCGCCTGGGCATCAACGACGTCGCGGTGTTTGCCGCCAGCAACCGACCTCCCGCCACCGTTTCGCCCGAAGCCGGACTGCATCTGAGCCGTTATGCCGCCGAGCCTGCGATCGCCGCCATCCTGCATGTGCATTCGCCCAGCGCTGTCGCCTTGTCGCAGATTTTTAGCGGGCAGGGCGAACTGTGCCTGCAGGGCTGGGAGATGCAAAAAGCCTTTGAAGGCGTCAGCAACCATGAACAGGAATTGCTGGTACCGATATTCCCCAACCAGCAGGACATTCAGACCATGGCTGCAGTTGTCGAGGCCCGCTTTGCCGCAGCGGATCGCCACCGTCTGACCCCTGGCTACCTGATCGCAGGGCATGGGCTCTATGCCTGGGGCAGCGATACCGCCATGGCCTGGCGACATCTGGAAGCGTTTGACGCGATCTTCCAGGCGCTGCTGCTGACCCAGCAGCAAGGCCGCTACATCTTCAGGTGATGACCGTCGGCTGCAGGCGGCCGGTGCGTTGCCTGATGCCGGCCAGTTGTTCGGCGGCGTCGATCAGGCCTGCGAGTGCCGCCTGGGTTTCGATGTCATGCTGGCTGGCGTCGGGTTCGAAGCGTTCGAGGTAAACCCGCAAGGTCGCGCCCTCGGTGCCTGTGCCTGACAAGCGGAAAACGATGCGCGAGCCATCGTCAAAACCGATCCTGATGCCCTGGCCGATGCTGATCGATGCGTCGACAGGGTCGGTATAGGCAAAATCATCGGCATGCAGCACAAGGCAGGCGCCGATCTGCTGCCCCGGCAAAGCCGGCAACGACTGGCGCAGATGCGCCATCAAATCCTGCGCGGCCTGGCTGTCGACGCCCTCATAGTCGTGACGCGAGTAATAGTTGCGGCCAAACCGCTGCCAATGGTCGCGCAGAATCGCTTCAACGCTGAGGCCGCGTTTGGCCAGGATGTTGAGCCAGAACAGCACGGCCCAAAGGCCGTCCTTTTCGCGCACATGGTCGGAGCCGGTGCCCGCACTTTCTTCGCCGCAGATCGTGATGCGGCCGGCGTCGAGCAGATTGCCGAAATATTTCCAGCCGGTGGGCGTCTCGTAACAGGGAATGCCCAGTGCCTGCGCGACCCGATCAACCGCCGCGCTGGTCGGCATCGAGCGCGCCACGCCCTTCAAACCAGCGGCATAGCCCGGCACCAGATAAGCGTTGGCGACGATCACCGCCAGGCTGTCGCTGGGCGTGACGATGAAGCGCTGGCCGCAGATCATGTTGCGGTCGCCATCGCCATCACTGGCGGCGCCGAACTGGGGCCCGCCTGCGGCGAACATCGCGCTGACCAATTCGGCCGCATAGGTCGGATTCGGATCCGGATGGCCACCGCCGAAATCGGGCAAGGGCTGGCAGTTCATCAAGCTCGCGGCCGGGGCGCCGAGCCTGTCGACGAAGATGGCTTGCGCATAGGGTCCGGTGACCGCGTGCATTGCATCGAAGCGGATTGAAAATCCGGGGCTTGCGATCAAGCGGCGGATCGCATCGAAGTCGAACAACTGCGCCATCAGCAAGGCATGGTCGGCCACCGGATCGATCACCTCGACCTGCATCTCGCCGACCTGCATCTGCCCAAGCCTGGCCAGGTCGATGTCGGCTTCATCAACGGTCAAAAACCGGTCGATGCTGAGCGTGCGGCGATAAATTTCATCGGTCAATTTTTCGGCTGCGGGGCCGCCATTGCCGGCGTTGTACTTGATACCGAAATCACCCTCCGCTCCTCCTGGGTTATGACTGGCCGAAAGAATGATGGCGCCGAAAGCCCTGTGTTTGCGCACCAGTCCGCTGGCTGCCGGCGTCGACAAGATGCCATGTTGACCGACCAGCAGCCGGCCGAAACCATTTGCCGCAGCCATGCGCGCGATGATCTGGATCGCCCGGTCGTTGAAAAAACGGCCATCGCCGCCGAGCACCAGCGTCGCACCGGCAAAGCCTTGCAGCGAGTCGAAGATGGCCTGGACGAAATTTTCGAGATAGCCGGGTTGCTGGAACAGCGCAACTTTCTTGCGTAGCCCCGACGTGCCGGGGCGTTGACCGGCGATCGGTACGGTGGGAATTGTCAGCATGAGGTGGGAACTGAAGTTTGCAGTGGTCAGGACAAGGACTGGTAAAGCAAGGCCAACTGCCGCGCCGAGGCTTGCCATGAAAAATCCATCGCCATCGCCCGCTGCTGCATCGCCTGCCAATGTGCAGGTCTGGCATAGGCCTGCAGCGCGCGCTGCATTGCGCCTTGCAATGCGGGGGCGGTCGCTGCGTCGAAGATGAAACCGGTACTACCCGCTTCATCGCCATCGAGCACAGTGTCGGCCAGACCGCCGGTGCGCCTCACCACCGGCAAGGTGCCGTAGCGCAGCGCATAGAGTTGGGTCAGTCCGCAGGGTTCGAAGCGCGAAGGCACCAGCAAGGCATCGGCGCCGGCAATCATCCGGTGCGCCAAGGCTTCGTCATAACCGATGCGCAAACCCATCTGGCCGGGCCAGCGGCGACTCAAGTCCTGCAAATCCGCCTGCAACTGTGCGTCACCACTGCCCAGCAGGGCGAGCTGGGCGCCGCTGGCGAACATGGCCGGCAAGGCGTCGAGCAGCAAGTCGATGCCTTTTTGATGACTGAGCCGGCTGACCAGGGTGAACAGCAGGGCATCGGCAACCGGCTTCAAGCCCAACTCCTGCTGCAGGGCCTGCTTGCAAGAGCCCTTGCCAGCCAATTGCTGCACTGAAAAATGCGCCGGCAAGTCGGCATCGGTCAAAGGATTCCAGACCTGGGGATCAACGCCGTTGAGGATGCCCGAAACATCCGCCGCACGGTGACGGATCATGCCGTCCATACCGCAACCATAGTCCGGGGTGGCGATCTCACGGGCGTAGGTCGGACTGACGGTGGTGATGCGGTCAGCCCAGACCAGCCCGGCCTTCATGAACGACAGCCGCCCGTAAAACTCCAGGCCTTCGGTCTGCATGAAATCCTGCGGCAAACCCAGCCGGCCGAAGTCCGTGGCTGGAAACAGCCCCTGGAAAGCCAGGTTGTGGATCGTGAAAACCGTCCGGGTGCCAAGGCAGCGCCGATCAGCGCGGACATAAGCGCAAGCCATCGCCGCGTGCCAGTCATGCGCATGGACGATGGTCGGTTTCCAGGATGGATCTCCAGCGCCGGCCGCCAGTTGCGCAGCGACCCAGCCGAGCAAGGCGAAGCGCTGCAGGTTATCGGGCCAGTCGCTACCGTCTGCGGCCTGGTAGGGACTACCAACGCGGTTGTAGAGATCGGGGGCGTCGATCACATAGACAGGCGCCGGTTGCGAGGTGATGCGGCCGATGCACAAACGCACCTGACTGGCGCCGAACATCGCACCGAAATTGCAGATCTCCTGGCGCTGCTGCAAGGCCGAGACAATCGCCGGCAGCCCCGGCAACAGCAGCCGGACATCGAGGCCCAGATCGGCCAGCGCCGGCGGCAAGGCGCCGACCACATCGGCCAGCCCGCCGGTCTTGACCAGCGGATGCACTTCGGCCGCGACATGCAGGACGCGCATGCCGGTCAAACAGCCAGCGCAGCGAGCATTGAAGCAGTGACCAGCGTGATGCCGCTTTCAGTGCGGAAGAAGCGCTTCGCGTCAGCCTCGGCGTCGAAACCGATCACCATGCCGTCGGGTATCTGGCAGCGCCGATCAATCACCACCCGGTTCAACTTTACGTGGCGACCGATTTGAACTTCGGGCAGCAGCACCGACCATTCGACGCTTGAATAGGAGTGGACGCGAACGCCTGAAAACAGCACCGAGCGGAACACGCTGCCCGAAATGATGCTTCCACCCGAGATCAGTGATTCGACCGCCATGCCGCGCCGGTCGACCTCGTTATGGACAAATTTGGCCGGTGCGAGCTGGGGCTGGTGGGTCCAGATCGGCCAGTCGGTGTCGTACAGATTCAGCTGCGGATCGGTGGCAGTCAAGTCGATATTGGCATCCCAGTAGGAATCTATCGTCCCCACATCGCGCCAATAGGTTTCCTCGCCAGGCTTGCCACCAACGCAGCTGAGCTCGAAGGGATGGGCCGCAGCTTGCCCCAGACGAACTGCGCGCGGAATGATGTCCTTGCCGAAATCATGGGTCGAATCAGGGTCGGCCATGTCACGCGCCAACTCGGCATAGAGGAATTTGGCGTTGAAGATATAGATGCCCATGCTGACCAGCGAACGGTCGGTGCGGCCTGGCATGCAGGGCGGGTCTGCGGGCTTCTCGACGAAGCTGGTGATCTTCCATTGCTCGTCGACCGCCATCACGCCAAAGCCCTTGGCCTCCTCGCGCGGCACATCGATGCAGGCTACCGTGCATTCGCGCCCTTTGGCCACATGGTCGGCCAGCATCAGGGCGTAATTCATTTTGTAGATATGGTCACCGCCAAGCACCACCACGAACTCGGCGTTGTAGCCGTCGAGGATGTCCTGATTCTGCGACACGGCATCGGCGGTGCCGCGATACCAGAACTCCTCGTTCATCCGCTGCTGCGCGGGCAGCAGGTCGACGAACTCGTTCATCTCGTTTTTCAGGAAGGACCAGGCCCGCTGCATATGGCGCAGCAGACTGTGACTCTTGTACTGGGTGATCACACCGATGCGCCGGATGCCCGAATTGAGGCAATTCGACATCGCGAAATCGACGATGCGGAACTTGCCACCGAAGTAGACGGCGGGCTTGGCCCGGCGATCGGTCAGATGATGCAAGCGGCTGCCGCGCCCGCCGGCCAACACCAGAGCGATCGCTCTTTTCGGCAGTTCAAGACTCTGGATCAAATGATTGGAATGCATCTTGCCGACCGGGCTGCGGAGTAAAAAACGCCCGCCGGCAGCAAACCGCACGGGCATCAGAAGCTATTTTGACCAATATACCGCGTCGACATAGATCTTGGTCTTGTCGCCCTTGGCGCTGTTGCCGGTCACGCCGTAAATATCGGTCATAACGAACGGATTGGTCACTTTTGTCAGGTCGAACTTGGCAACGGACGGCGAATTGCCATAGGAGGGAGCCCCTGCCGCCTTGATCGCGCTGATCGGCACCGAAACGTTGTGCCATTGACCGTCGTTGATATAGCCGTAGCCATCGGCGTTGCGCTCGCTGATCGGCAAGTAGACGTCATAAGCGGTACTGCCGCTGCCGGTCAGAAAACCAATCTGCAGCTTGCCCGGATAAAGCGTCTTGATGCGCAGATTCAGTTTCCCGGAAGCTTCGAACTGACTCAGGTCGGTCGACGCGCTATAGGTCGTGAACATGCCCCAGCCGTAAAGATTGGCAGCATTCGGCGAGGGCCCGATTTCCATGAAGTGGAACAGCTCGCCATCAGCCGCTACGCCGATCGATTCGCCGGCAAAGGCATTCGGTGGGCTGTCCCAGCCGAACCATTGCAGGCCGCTGACCCTGACCTCGCCAGCCGTGACGGTGTCAGCGTAGAGCGTGTAACGATTGGCGGTGACGGTCGAAGCGACGATCGTCGGTGCGAACAACGCATCGCTGAGCTTCCAGGTCCCAGGCTCCCATTGACTCGAGGGATAAAGGCTCTGGATCGCGTAGCGCGCCTGCCTGGCAACGTTGAACAGCCCCCATTTGTCATCGCTGGCTTTCCAGGGCTCGTCAAAAGCCTCGAAATAGAAAATCGCGGTCGGGCCGGCTGGATTCTTGGTCTTGTCGACCCAGTCATTGAGACGGTCCAGATACATTTTCTGGTTGACCGGGTGAGCGCGGTTGAATTCGCCTCTGGAAGGATCGGCCTTCCAGCCGGTTTCGCCAATCACGATCGGCATCCGGGTCAGGCCCTTGCTGTCGAGAAGACTGCGCACCTCGGTGTAATGGGCTTTGGCCGAGGCGATCGCCGCGTCCATCATCGCCGTGGCGCGTGTCGCCTCGGGCACCGCCTGCTGCTGCCAGTCCCAACTCGCTACGGCCGGCGGAATTGTTTCAGCCAAGGGGTAGATATGGACCGCGACAAAGTCGATCGCGTCGGTGATCGTGGTCGGCGCGTTCGCGTAGAAGCCGCGATCGTCATCGGTCGTCACCGGCTGGCTGATCTTGCTGCGCACCGACTTCAGGTAGGCCGCAATGATCGTCGGATCGGTCGGTACGAAAGACCAGTTGACCATCGTCTCATTGCCGACGCTGACCGCCAGAACAATGTCCGGATACGCCAGAGCCAGCGCCACCGCTCGGGCGGTTTCAGCCAGGTTGAACGTCTGGTTAGCGGTCTTCTGGGCCGCAGTCAGGCCTGTGGCGCTTTCGCTGAGGATATAGGCACCGAGCATCACCTTGATGTCCAGTCCCTTGTCCTTGATCACCTGCAAGGTCAGCTTGGCCACATTGTCCGAACTGTCAAAGAGACGAATCAAACGGAAGCCACCGGTCAGCAGCAAGCGCAGGTCTTGCTCGACATTGGCGGCGGTGACGGTTTCGGTATCGCGATTGGCGCTCCGAAACGGCGAATAGGACACCGCCTTGCGCAGGCCGAATTCCGCGCTCAGGCTGCGCATCTGCACGCCAGTGGTCGGCACCACGCCGCCGCCGCCACAGGCAAGCAGCAACAGGGCAGTAAACAGGGCTGCACAGAATTGCAGCAATTTACGGGGATTGGATGACATGACTTGAACTGCTGATGATTTCATTGAAGTCGCCTCAGAACGCGTAGACGGCGCCTAGGCCGAACCAGTTGCCGCTCTTGGCAACGCGCGGATCGACATTGGTGAAGGCGATATTGCTCGGCATCGACATCGGGGCCAGCCCGATGCGGGCGTAATTGACCAGGCCGGCCATGCCGTAGAGCTGGAAGCCGCTGGGGAAGGCGTAGTTCAGGCCCACCGTGTTGATGGCGACTGCATTGCTCTGGCCGCGCTCGCTCGGATTGCTGGTGTCTCCCTTGCTGAGATAGACCATGGCGGTCGATGCGGTCCAAGCACCCATGCGGTAACGCAGGCCGAGCATCAAGTCCGTCGTCGTGACCGGGTAGCCCGGATTTGCCACGCCGTTGAGCTTGCCGCTCCAGTCAACGTTGAACATGCTGT
Source organism: Burkholderiales bacterium (assembly GCA_947446685.1). Classification (GTDB taxonomy): domain Bacteria; phylum Pseudomonadota; class Gammaproteobacteria; order Burkholderiales; family Burkholderiaceae_C; genus Paucibacter_A. Next base: position 13,540 of record CANFIC010000020.1, on the reverse strand, counting down.
TCCACTGCGCCGAGACACCCGGCACGGTGATGATGGCGTAGGCGCCGCTCCAGCGGTTGCGCCTCAAGCCGCCCGAGACTTCGATCTTGGCGTTGACCTGGTAGCGCGCCATCACCATGGCCATGCTTTGTCCGGAGCCCCCGAGTTTGCTGTCATCTGCGGAGAACGGCGTCAGACCAGCAAAAGGCGCGTGGCCCCAGGCGACGGGCTGGCCATTGCGGCTGTCTTGGTACATCGCGTCAACGACCAGGTCACCGCGAACATATTGGGCGTAGAGCTCGACGAACTGGGGTTTGTTCACTTTCCATCCGGGCGGACCTGAATCGTAGGTCGCCTCGAGCACCAGATCGCCGTCGAGGAAGTCGATCGGGCGGAAGGTATAGCGTGCCGCATGACCGAGCAAGCCATAGCCGGCACCGCTTGAGCCCCAGGGGTCGGCGACGCCGACATTGGTGCCGTAAGGGTAGTCAGCGATGCTCCAGGCTCTGGTAGTCATACTGCCGACGCGCAGGCTGCCGTACTCTTCATGGCTGACGGCGATGTTCTTGTCGTACCACCAGCCGTCAATGTCGATCTTGCCATCGCGCCAGCGCTGGCTGACCAGACCCGCAATCTTGAAACCCCGCCCCAGATCGAATTTGACGCCCAGATAAGGCTGGGCCAGCGTGACCGTCGTCGTTCCGGTGCCATAGGGCTTGCCGATCACCAATTCGTCGGCCCAGATGCGCTGCCGCTCCTCGCCGGGGAAGCGCTGGCAATCGACACATTGATTGCTGCCCTGCTGGACCTCGGCCTTGGCAAAGCCGTTCAAAGTGAAGGGGCCGAAATCTACTGCCTGGCTGGCGGCGCTTGCCGCCAGGCCTGCGATCAGCAACGCACCGCGCACGGCCTTGCTCCCAGTAGGGAAAGATGAAGAAGATTGATGGTCCATTTGCCTGCCCGATAGTTTCTTGAAAGCGCTTTCAAAGGATACTCTCCCTACCTGCCAGTGGTCAATGCAGAAGATCCGCGGGTATTCCCTCGACTGTTGCATTCACCCCAAAGCAAGCTACCGCCAAGCTGGTTCCGTCTGGGCCGCCCTCAGCAAGTCCCAGGGTGACCGTGTCGGCAGTCGAGGCCCCGGCATTTTTGCCATTTGCGCAACAAACTGCAAGCCTTGATCAGATGCTGCTTGTGTCATTTTCCATTACTCTAGGGAAAACGCGATGAAGTTTTGAAAGCGCTTTCATAAATAATGAAATGCCCGCCGATGACTTCGCAAGGACCCTCGAATGAAGCTGAATCAATGCTACCGAATTGCCGCAGCCATCTTGCTGGCGGGTCTGCTGCCTGCGGCTGCGCAGACCATGAAGTTGGGCGCTGCCGGCTATGCCTTGCAACCCAAGGGCATCGATGCTGCCGCACCGGCCGCGCCCTTCCGCAGCGCAGCGCTGCTCAAGCTTGCCGCGCCGACCAACCAATGGTATTCAGCGTTGATCTTCAACCCGAAACCCGAAGTGATCTACGCGCAACCGCTGACCTTCAAGGCAACGCCGGCCGGATTCGAGTTGGCGCTGCCGGCCAAGCTCGTGGTGCCGACCGAACGCCGCGATGTCGAGATCCATTACCCCCATGCAGACCCGCTGCTGATTTCGCCATTGGCCTTCGCCCCGGGCACGCCCAAGCTGGCCAAGGCCAGCGACTGGATGATCGATGTGTCGATGGCGCAAGGCAGCGATGAATGGCTGGCGACCGTCGCCCATGGCAGCCCTTATGTCCATTTCCAGATCAGTCGCGGCGACATCCGGCTGCGCCTGCCGGCCGCCGGTGAGCGCTTCGACAGCGGCAAGGATCCGCGCGTCATCGCCTTGCGGGTCAAAGGCAGACCTTATGCCTTGTTCGGCCCGACCGGCATGAGCTGGGAGCAGATTTCACCGACTGAATGGCTGGCCCGTCTACCCGCTGGCAAGGGCTATCTCTCAGCCGCAGGGTTACCTGACGACAAGGCCGAAACATTGGCGCTGTTCACCCGCCATGCCTACGCCTTTCTGCAGGACACGCAGGTCGCCTGGCAATATGACGCGGCGAGCAGTTCGGTCGAGACGACTTTCAAGGCGACGACCCGCATCATGGAAGGGCCGGACAACGGTCCGCTGCTGGGTCTTTACCCGCATCATTGGTTCAATAATGCGGCCGTTCAGGGCCGGCTCGGACCCGCCTTTGACAGCTTGCGCGGCCAGATCAAATTACTCGCTGCCGACCGCTTCACGACCCGCAGCCGTTACACCGGTTTCGTGCCCTTCTGGCCCGGCGTCAGCGAATCCCCCCGCCTTGCCGAGTTGGGCGATGTGATGAAGATCGATCTGCGCAATGCGCGCCGGATGATGCTGGAAATCGGCAATGGCCCCTACTGGCAGGGCAAGGGACTGCAGCGCATCTCCAAGCTGCTCGATGTGGTCGAGCAGCAGGGCGACAAGGCCGGGACCGAACAGCTGTTGAAGCTGCTGAAGTCACGTGTCGAAGCCTGGTTTTCGGGCGAAAGCAGCAAGACCTATTTCCACCTCGACAAGACATTGGGCACGGTGCTCGGCTACCCGGAGGAATATTTCAGCATCGAACAGATGAACGACCACCATTTTCACTATGGCTACTGGATCCGCGCAGCGGCTGAAATCGCCCTGCGCGACCCGGCCTGGGCGGCAAAGGAACAATGGGGTGGCATGGTCGACCTGCTGGTCAAGGACATCGCGACCGACTTGCGCGGGCGCGCCGACTTTCCCTTCCTGCGCAATTTCGACCCTTACGAGGGCCATTCATGGGCCTCGGGCATCGGCTTGGGTGAATATGGCAACAACCAGGAATCCTCATCGGAAGCGGTCAATGCCTGGACCGGACTGATCCTCTGGGGCGAGATCAACGGCGACCGCAAGCTGCGCGACCTCGGCATCTATTTGCTCACCACCGAGATCGAGTCGATTCAGCATTATTGGTTCGACATTCACCACCAGGTGCTGGCACCGGAATACATGAACAAGGATGTCAGCATGCTGTTCGGTGGCAAATACGCCCACAACACCTGGTGGACCGACGATCCACGCGAGATCGCTGGCATCAATATTCTGCCGGTGACGACCAGCTCATCCTATCTGGGCCAGGATCCGACCTTTATCAAAAGCAAGCTCGAAGCCTTGAAAGGCGAAATGGCCATCTGGGCAGCACGCGGCAAAAAGGTCGATCCGCCCGACATCTGGCAGGACATCTTCGCCAAATACCTGGCGCTGGCCGACCCTGCAGCTGCCCTGACTCAATGGAACCGCTGGGGTGCCGTTGAGCTGGGCGACAGCCGTACGCATACGCTGCATTGGCTGCTGAGTCTGAACGAGATGGGTATTCCCGATCCAACGGTGCAAGCCGACACGACCCTGTTCCAGGTTTTCAAGCGCAGCGATGGCAGCCGCAGCTACCTCGCCTACAACGCAGGCAAGGCGCCGATCGAGGTGCGCTTCAGCGACGGAAAAATACTCAAGGTCGCCCCGGGGAAACTTGAAAGATCCCTTTGAACGCATTGCTGCTGCCGGTTCGCATGCGGGCCCAGACCTAGGGAAAGCCCCGAGACATCTGCTCTTGTCAACTTCGAAGTCAGTGACTATGCTTGCATGAAAGCGCTTTCATAGAAATCAGTTATTTTTATGAAATCGCTTTCACAAGTACACAGCCGGTGCGTGGACTTTGTAAACCCCGACCGATTCAAGCACCCCGCCGGCATAGATCTCGATGCTGCCGTTTAGAACCATAGACCCCGACAAACCACCTTACCGCCAGGAGCTTCAGCCATGAAACAGATCACACGGAATTTCTTGCACAGCGCCATCGCGCTGGCGACCGCTTCATTGCTCGCCGCTTGCGGTGGCGGCAGTGCTTCGGCCCCAGCCCTGACCGCTCAGACGATCACCTTCGGCGCGGTCGCTGACAAGGTCTTCAGCACGGCCACATCAGCCCTGAGCGCCACCGCTTCGTCCGGTCTGGCGGTGACTCTGGCCTCGCTGACGCCGAGCTATTGCACTGTCAGCGGCAGCACCCTGACGATCGTGGCAGCGGGCAGTTGCCAGGTCAAGGCAACTCAAGCAGGCAACACGACTTTTGCTGCAGCGACTGATGTCACGAACACGTTCAACATCACCAAGGCAGCGCAGGCAATCACCTTTACGTCTCCGGGCAGCCAGACCATCGGCACCGCTGCACCAGCGCTTTCAGCCACTGGCGGCGCTTCGGGCTCGGCCGTGACGATCGCCTCTTCGACTGCATCGATCTGCACCGTCAGCGGCACGGCGCTGACCCTGGTCTCGGCCGGCAACTGCACCTTGACCGCCAGTCAGGCAGGCAATGGCAATTACAACGCGGCGACCGACGTCGTCAACACCTTCGCGGTCGCTGCGGCACCGGTGGCGAATCCGGGCAGTACCGGCACTTGTACCGCGCCTTGTATCGACTTCTCATCGGCGACGGTTGGCGTCGAAGCCTTCGGGGACCCAACCTCGGCCGCTGTGGACGCCGACCCCGTGCTTTCGAGCAACAAGGTCGTCAAGTTCGTGAGGAGCACCACCAGCCAGGTTTGGGCCGGTGCCACGGTCTATGCCGATGCCACCGCCAAGACCATCACGGCCATCGATGCAAGCAAGGGCATCACGCTGCGGGTCTATTCGCCCGCCATCGGCGAGGCCATCTTGGTCAAACTCGAAGGCGGAGCTTCAGGCGCGGCGAATCAGGAACTCCAGGTCTTGACGACCAAGGCCAATGCTTGGGAGACCTTGAGCTTTACCTATACGGCGGGCAGCTACAGCAAGGTCAGCGTCTTCCCGGGCTTCGGAACCCAGGTCAACAAGACCTATTATTTCGACGAACTGAAGTACACGGCAGCAACGGTGACACCGCCGGTCGTCATCGCTGCTTTCAGCAAGGTCAGCTTCGATGAAGCAACCCCTCCAGGCCTGATCGAATTCGGCACCAATGGTGGCGGCCCGGCCATCGTGGTCGACCCGGCAGGCGGCACCAACAAGGTCGCGAAGATCTTCAAGTACGTCGGCTCAGAGCAATGGGCGGGCACGACAGTCACGATCGCAGCCAACAACTCGGTCGGCACCATCGGCTTCACCGCTTCCGCGAAGACGATGACCGCGAAGGTCTGGAGCCCTGCCATTGGCGTTCGCGTCCGGCTGAAGGTCGAGAACGCTGCCAACGGCGGCATCACAAGTGAGACCGATGCCTTGACGACGAAGTCTGGCGCCTGGGAGACCCTCACCTTCAACTTCGCCAATCCAGGCTACGCACCACCGCTCGATACGACGAAGCCGACTGCCGCACTTGATCTGACCAAGGTCTACGACAAGGTATCGGTCTTCTTTGACTTCGGTCTGGGCAATGGCGGCTATGCCGCGATGCCGGCAGATCGCATCTATTACCTCGACGACCTATCCTTCGTCGCCCCCTGATTTGGCAGTTCGAACAGTGATCGGTCCGGACTTCGGCTCGATCACTTCTTGCCACTGACCCCGAATCACCCCTCTTCCCGGCACGCCCACGGTGTGCCGGGTTTTTTTCGTCTCAGCTTGTTGCCCTGCATTGCCCAGCCCGGGTTTAAAGTCGGCGTTCATGTTCCGCCGCCCGGCGCAACAGAAACAAAAAAAAAGCCAAAGCTGTCAAACCCGGTGGACAACAAGCCAACTCAGGACACCCTCTCGGGCCTTTCCCGCATGCTGGTTCAGGCCGGCCGGCTCGCGCCTGGGGAAGCCGCCGATCTATTGCAACTCGCGCAGGACACACAATCGAGCTTCGTCGACACCCTGCTCGCCACAGGGCTGCTGACCTCGGCCGAACTCGCCCATACCCTGTCAGCAGCCCTGGCATTGCCCTTGCTGGACCTCGATGCGGTCGACCTGCAGAGCCTGCCGAAGAACCTCATTGACGCGAACCTGGCGACCCGTTACCGGCTATTGGTGCTGGGCAAGCGCGGCGGACGCCTGTTCATCGGCAGCGCCGACCCCTCGGACGCCGAGGCTGCCGAGCGGATCAAGTTCGCCACGCAGATGTCGCCTGAGTGGGTCATCGTCGAGCATGACAAGCTTGCCAAGCGGCTGAACGACTCAGGCGGCGCAGTTGCTGCCGCAGCCCCAGTGACCACCGAACTGCCTCAGGCCAGCGCCAAGCCCCATGCGCCGACCGCGTCATCGGCCGAAGTCGATGACGCACCGGTTGTGCGTTTCTTGCAGCAGATGCTGACCGAGGCGATCAATTTGCGTGCTTCAGACCTGCATTTCGAGCCCTATGAAACCCATTACCGGGTGCGCTTTCGCGTTGACGGCGAGCTGCGTGAAATCACCCGGCCGCCGCTGGCAATCAAGGAAAAGCTCGCTTCCCGCATCAAGGTGCTGGCGCGGCTGGACATCGCTGAGCGCCGCATCCCGCAAGACGGTCGCATGAAGCTGCAGTTCGGAGCCAAAGCTATTGACTTTCGCGTCAGCACCTTGCCGACGCTGCATGGAGAAAAGATCGTCATCCGGATTCTCGATTCAGGGTCGGTCAAACTCGGCATCGAGGCGCTCGGCTATGAAAAAGTCGAACAATCGCGACTGCTCGCCGCCATCCATCGCCCCTACGGCATGGTGCTGATGACCGGCCCGACCGGTTCGGGGAAAACGGTTTCGCTTTATACCTGCCTGAACCTCCTCAACCAGGCCGGGGTCAATATCTCGACCGTTGAAGATCCGGCCGAGATCAATTTACCCGGTATCAACCAGGTCAATGTCAACGACAAGACCGGACTGACTTTCGCAACCGCGCTGAAATCAATGCTGCGGCAGGATCCCGACATCATCATGGTCGGTGAAATCCGCGACCTGGAAACCGCCGACATTGCGATCAAGGCGGCCCAGACCGGTCATCTGGTGCTGTCGACCTTGCACACCAATGATGCGCCGCGGACAGTGACCCGCTTGCTGAACATGGGCGTTGCGGCCTTCAATATCGCCTCGAGCGTGCTGCTGATCACGGCGCAGCGGCTGGTGCGCAGGCTCTGTGAAAAATGCAAACAAAAGACCGAATTGCCACGCACAGCAATGCTGCGCGCCGGCTACCTCGAAGCCGATCTCGATGGCAGTTGGCAACCCTATCGCGCGGTCGGCTGTCCGGCTTGCAACAATGGCTACCGCGGGCGGGTCGGCATCTACCAGGTGATGCCGATCACCGAGGCCATGCAGCGGCTGATTCTGGCCGAGGGCTCGGCGCTCGACATCGCGGCACTGGCAAAGTCCGAAGGCGTACGCGATCTGCGCCAGTCGGGTCTGGCCAAGGTGCGCGCAGCGGTGACAACGCTGGAAGAGGTGCTGGCAGCGACCAATGAATAATGCAGGCCGTACCCACCGGTGCGGCCAGGAGAGGTGAGATGGCGACAGCCACGAGGCGCGTACGTGACTTCATGTACGAATGGGAAGGCAAGGACCGCAGCGGCAAGATCGTTCGCGGCGAGCTGCGCGCTGCTGGTGAAGCGATGGTCGGCGCGACACTGAGGCGTCAAGGCGTGCTGGTCAGCCGGGTGAAAAAACGCCGCCTCAGCAGCGGCAAGACGATCAAGCCCAAGGACATCGCGGTCTTCACGCGCCAGCTGGCCACGATGATGAAAGCGGGTGTGCCGCTGCTGCAGTCGTTTGACATCGTTGCGCGCGGCAGCAGCAACCCCCGCCTGACCACGCTGCTGACCGAAATCCGCCAGGATGTGGAGACCGGCAACAGCCTGTCGACTGCGCTGCGCAAACATCCGCTGTATTTCGACGCGCTGTATTGCAACCTGGTCGAGGCCGGCGAGGTTGCTGGCATCCTGGAAGGCCTGCTCGAGCGGCTGGCGATTTATCAGGAAAAAACCGTCGCGCTGAAGAACCGGATCAAGTCGGCATTGACCTACCCGATTGCCGTCTTCATCGTCGCCTTCATCGTCGTTGCGGTGATCATGATTTTCGTCGTGCCCTCATTCAAGGATGTGTTCAAGTCCTTCGGCGCCGACCTGCCAGCACCGACGCTATTCGTGATCGCGCTGTCGGAATTTTTTGTTGCTTACTGGTGGGCCATCTTCGGCTCGATCGGCGGCGGGCTCTACTTTTTCTTCCAGTCATGGCGGCGTTCGATCCGGATGCAACATGTGATGGATCGCCTGCTGCTGAAGATACCCATCTTCGGCGATCTGCTCTACAAATCGGCGGTCGCTCGCTGGACGCGCACGCTGGCAACGATGTTTGCCGCCGGCGTGCCGCTGGTCGAGGCGCTCGACTCGGTCGGCGGTGCTTCGGGCAACTCAGTCTTCGCCGATGCGACCGAAAAAATCCAGCGCGATGTCACCACCGGCATTGCCCTGACGGCCTCGATGCATGCGACCGGCATTTTTCCGTCGATGGTGCTGCAAATGGCTTCCATCGGCGAGGAGTCGGGCTCACTCGACCATATGCTGGCCAAGTCGGCAGAGTTCTATGAAGACGAGGTCGATGAGGCAGTGAATTCGCTCTCCAGCCTGATGGAGCCGATCATCATCGTCTTTTTGGGCACCATCATCGGCGGCATCGTCGTGGCGATGTATCTGCCGATCTTCAAGCTCGGCCAGGTGGTGTGACTTCGATGAACCATGAATTCTTCCTTTCTCCAGCCATCCTGGGTCTGTTCGGGCTTTGTATCGGCAGCTTTCTCAATGTCGTGATTCATCGCCTGCCCTTGATGCTGCAACGGCAATGGCTCAGCGATGCAGCCGCTGAAGTCAGCGACGCCGACGGGCTTGGCAAGATCGTCCAATTGCCCGCCGTTGAAGCCGAGGCGATCGCGGGCGCCGCCCGCAGCCTGTCCGACCGGCTTGAGCAACTGCCGCAGCTGAGCCTGGCCTTGCCGCGTTCGCAATGCCCTTGCTGCGGCCACCAACTGGCCTGGCATGAAAACCTGCCCTTGCTCAGCTGGCTGAGGCTGGGCGGGCGTTGCTCGGCCTGCAAGGCGAGGATTTCGATCCGCTACCCGCTGGTCGAATTGCTGACAGCCGGGCTTTTTGCCGCTTTGTCCTGGCGTTTCGGCCCAGCGCCCCTGACGCTGCTCTGGTGCGGTTTTGCAGCCTGCCTGGTCGCGTTGGCAGCGATCGATTGGGACAGCACGCTGCTGCCCGACTGCTTGACCCAGCCCTTGCTGTGGGCCGGTCTGGCCGCGGCCTGGCTCGGTTTGACGATCCCGCTGGCCAATGCAATCAGCGCTGCCTTGGCTGGCTATGGGTCGCTATGGTCGGTCTACTGGTTGTTCAAACTGGCCACCGGCAAGGAAGGCATGGGCTATGGCGACTTCAAGCTGCTGGCCGCCCTTGGCGCCTGGCTGGGTTGGCAGATGCTGCTGCCTATCGTGCTGGCGGCGTCGATGCTAGGCGCGGCAGTCGGCATCGGCATGATGGTGCTGCGCCAGCATGACCGCAATGTGCCGATACCTTTTGGCCCCTTCCTTTCCTTGGCCGGCTTGCTGGCGCTGTTTGCCGGCCAGCCGCGCGTGCTGGGTTGGCTCGGCTGGGCCTGATAATGGCCGGCATGAAAATCGGTCTGACCGGCGGTATCGGCAGCGGCAAGAGCATGGTGGCGAGCTTCTGGGTCGAGGCCGGTGCCACGGTGATTGATTCGGATGCGATTGCGCGCCAATTGACTCTCGCCGGAGGTGCCGCGATGCCGTCGATCCTGGCCGAATTCGGGCCGACGATGCTGGACGATGATGGTTCACTCGACCGCCAGCGCATGCGCGAACTGGTTTTTGCCGAACCTGCTGCCAAACAAAGACTTGAATCGATCCTGCATCCATTGATCGGCCAGCAGACGCGGGCTGCTGCGCTTGCGGCCTGTACCGATTTGATCGTCTTTGACATACCACTATTGGTCGAGTCGGGGCGCTGGCTGGCAAGGGTTGAACGCGTGCTGGTGATCGACTGCGAGGAAGAGACACAGATCACGCGGGTCATGCAGCGCTCGGGCTGGACGAGGCCTGCCGTCGAAGCGGTGCTGGCGCTGCAGGCGCGCCGATCGGAGCGTCGCGCCTGCGCTGATGCGGTGATCTACAACGAAGACATCAGCCCCGCCGAGTTGCGGCAGCAGGTACTGACGCTCGCGCAGCGCTGGACGCGCAGGCTGTGAAACAATCGCGCCGTCCGGAGCGCACCGATGCGTCCCGCTTGAAACCAGGCTGACCGACAGGGATGACCACCTTGGTCCTTTACGAGTACCCATTCAACGAAAGCATCCGCACGATGCTGAGGCTCGAACATCTGTTCGACCGCCTGGGTCAATTGATGGCGCGTGAGACTGCGCTCGATCACCATTTCGCCCTGGCAACCATTTTTGAAATCATGGACGTGGCTTCGCGGGCCGATCTGAAGTCGGACCTGCTGAAGGAGTTGGAACGCCACAGGACCTTGATGAACAGCTACCGCGGCAACCCCAGCGTGGCCGAAAGCGTTCTCGACGAGGTGGTGGGACGGATCGACGGCGCCTACGCAGGTTTGCAACAACTGGTCGGCAAGGCCGGTCAGGCGCTGACCGCCAATGACTGGTTGATGAGCATACGCAGCCGCATCAGCATCCCTGGCGGCACCTGCGAATTCGATCTGCCGGCCTATTACACCTGGCAGCAGTTGCTGCCGGTGCGGCGCTGCAATGACCTGCTGCAATGGACGCAAAGCCTGATGCCGCTGGCCCATGCGCTGCAGGTGCTGCTTGGCCTGCTGCGCGACTCGGGCGCACCGCACAAGGTCGCATCCGAGGGGGGCCAGTTCCAGCAAGGACTGGGCGCGGGTCGGGTCTACCAGCTGTTGCGCATGCGAATCGATCCGAGCCTGGGTCTGATTCCGGAAATCAGCGGCCACCGGCTGATGATCTCGATCCGGATGATGCGCCAGGATGAGGCCGGCCGGCTCAAGCCGGCGCAACAGGACGCCAGCTTCGAGCTGACGCTTTGCGCATGAGCACAGCGCCACGCCAGGTCCCTTGCCCGACTTGCGGCGGCGACGCCTTGTTCACGCCGGACAATATCTGGCGCCCTTTTTGCAGCGAACGCTGCCGCCAGATCGACCTCGGCGCCTGGGCTAGCGAAGACTTTCGCATGCCCGCCAGTCCACCGCCGGAAGATACCGAGCTAAGCGACTAGCGAGGCTATATCCAGCCTTGCCTGGGCTGCGCTGGTGAACAGCAAGCCCTGCCAGCCATGGGCAATGGCGGCGCTGATATTGGCGGGATGGTCGTCGAGGAACACATAACCCTGGCTTGAATTACCGAAGCGCTCGTTGGCGATCCGGTAGATCTGTTCGCCGGGCTTGGACTGCTTGACCCGACTCGAAAAAACCCCGGCCTCGAACCATTGTTCGAAAGGTAGTCGGCGCTCCAGCAGGTCGGCATAGGGCAAAGGCATATTGGAGAGGAAGAACAAACGATGGCCGGCGCTTTTCAGCTGCGCGATCAGCGCAACCGTGTCGGGCAATGGCTGCAGTTCATCAGGTCCGGCAGCCACCACCTGTGCCACGTCGGCCAGCGGCCAACCGGTGCGCAGGGCGATGCGGGCCGCCACGGTGGGCGCATCGATCAAGCCCTGATCGAATAAACCCCAGTCGCCGCCGTAGGCCTGGAAGAACTCGGCTGCCAGCGTTTGCGCAGGAATGGCAGCACGTTGCGGCCACAGGCTGGCGATCAGCTCCGCCGGGCGCCAGCGTAACAGCACCCCGCCGAGATCAAAGACGATGTTCATGCCAGCAGATGCCCCAGCAGACCCGCGGTCGAGCCATCAAGTCCGCTCAGGTCGCCATTGGACAGGCGCGGCAGCAAGCCGCTGCACAAGGCCTTGCCGAGCTCGACGCCCCATTGATCGAAGCTGTTGATACCCCATAGCGCGCCGCTGACGAAGACACGGTGCTCATACAGCGCGATCAGGGCCCCGAGCGAACGCGGCGTCAACTGATCCAGCACCAGCGTCGTGCTCGGGCGATTGCCGGTAAAGCTGCGGTGCCGCGCCACCGTCAAAGCGTCGAGCGCAGTGGATGCCGTCGGGGCCCGCTCGAGCAAGGCCTCTTCGACGCGCTTGCCTTGCATCAGCGCCTGTGACTGCGACAAGCAGTTGGCGAGCAGCTTGAGATGCTGGTCCGCCAGTCGCTCGGCAAATTCACCGCTCACTTGGGGGACATGCCGGGTGCGCTTGACGGCGATGAATTCAACCGGAATCACGTCAGTGCCCTGGTGCAGCATCTGGAAATAAGCATGCTGGCCGTTGGTGCCCGCTTCGCCCCAGACGACCGGGCTGGTCGCGTAGCTGAGCGGCTGGCCGGCGCGATCGACGCCCTTGCCATTGCTTTCCATTTCAAGCTGTTGCAGATAGGCCGGCAGTCGCTTGAGCCCCTGGTGGTAGGGCGCCACGCTGCGGCTGGTGAAACCGTGGAAGTTGCGGTACCAGATGTCGATCAAGCCCAGCAACACCGGCAGATTTTGCGCCAGCGGAGCCTGCACAAAATGCTCGTCCATGGCATGGGCGCCTGCCAGCAAAGCGCGAAAATTGTCGGCACCGATGGCGATGGCAATCGGCAGTCCGATCACCGACCAGAGCGAATAGCGGCCGCCAACCCAATCCCAGAATCCAAATGTCGTGGCAATGCCGAACGCTGCGGCGGCCGTCTTGTTGCTGCTGGTGGCGACGAAATGACTGGCCACATCGGCTTCGGCCATGCCGCCGGCGAGAAACCAGGCCCGTGCCGCCAGCGCATTGGCCAGTGTTTCCTGGGTCGTGAAGGTCTTCGACGCGATGACGAAAATTGTCCTGGCCGGATCCAGTTCCGCCAGCACCGGCGCCAGGTCATGGCCGTCAACATTCGAAACGAAATGCAGCTTCAAGCCCGGATGCGCGAACGACTGCAAAGCCGTCACGGCCATCGCCGGGCCAAGGTCGCTGCCGCCGATGCCGATATGCACGACATCGCTGATCAGTCCCTGGGCAGCCTTGTCGCGCATGCTTTCGGCAAAGGCCAGCATCGCCGTCAACGATGCCTGCACCTCGCTGCTGAAGAGCCCTTGGCCGGCCGGCGCGCGCAAGGCCATATGCAGCACCGCGCGGTCCTCGGTCAGGTTGATCGCCTCGCCCGCCAGCATGGCATCGCGTTGCGCTTCCAGACCGCAATCGCGGGCCAATTGCAGCAACAGCGCCAGCGTTTGCGCATCGATGCGGTTCTTGGACAGATCGGCAAACACCTCGGGGGCCTGCATCGACCAATCAGCAAACCGGCTGGCATCGCTGGCAAAGGCCTGGCGCAGATCGAACTGCCTGCCGGAATGCTCGAAGTGCGCGCGTAAAGCGCCCCAGGCCGGGCTTTGATCACAGCGCAATACCTTGTCCATTTTCAGCTCGCGATCATTTGATCCAGCTTGACCGAGTCGGCGGCAAACTGGCGAATGCCTTCGGCCAGCTTTTCCGTGGCCATCGCATCCTGGTTGAGGGCAAAACGGAAACCCGCTTCATCAAACGAGACCGCTGG